>CAKRVL010000019.1 GCA_934408705.1 uncultured Blautia sp.
GTTGGCATTATCCAAATCAGGTTTCAGGTCAAGACTATCCAGTCTACTCTCAGCCCATCTCTTTGAGCTCCCTATTTAGGCAATACTATATCGCATTTACAAGTATTTGTAAAGTATTATTTTTGTTATAATGTATAACAATCATACCGTATGGCTTTCCCTTTTAAGGTATAAGATGGATTTCTTCCTGCGAGAAATTCGCTTTTTAATGGGCGTTTTACAATGATCTTGTCCGGTCCGGCGCTGATAGCGGCATCAAAAAGGTCAGTTTCTGCAGAACATGGTGGTTCCAGCTTCTGGATCAGCTGAAGCTTTTTATTGATCAAGCTGGACTTCTGTCTTGCCGGAAACATGGGATCCAGATAAATAACATCTACAGGATCCAAAAGAGCGGGCATTAATTCTGCGCTGTTTCCTTCTACAAGCTTCATTCTGGCTGCGATTTCCTTTAACACCGGATGCTTCTTCGCTCTGCGCAGGGCATCCTTCAGAAGAACTGCAATCACAGGATTCTGTTCATACAGTGTGACTTCATATCCCTGCGCTGCCAGCAGAAATCCGTCCTCACCCATGCCAGCAGTGGCATCAATAGCCTTGCGTCCCTCTTTTTCTGATTTAGATGCCCGTACAAGCATTTCATGTTGCAGACGTCCGTTTGTAACCCGGTGGAGCATATTTTCGAAATCTCCCTGATAGGTCAGTCCATACCCGGTTAAAGAAACTCCTTTAGAATTAAAGAGTACAGTCAGTTGTTCACCCGGCTTTTCAACAATGGGTGCACCTGTACGTCTGGAAAAGGACTCCGCCATATCCTTTTGTCCGCCTTTTTCCAGACAGACTACGATTTTATCATTCATATTATATTTACTTTCTCCATATAATTTATTCTGATAGTTCTGCTTTCTTAATAAGCTTGGAATATACATTTGCCACAAACCAGGGCTCAGTAGATTTCCTCAGAGCTTCTTCCGGGGTGAACCAGGCAACGCCACTGTTTTCATCTGGTTTCACAAAGAGTGCTTCATCAGAGTCAGCCTCTACCAGATAAGTAATATTCAGATGCAGATGGCTGGAAACATACTTCCCCTTTTTTATATGACCATCTACAGTCAAAGCTTCCAAAGAAAAAATTTCCTCTGATACAGGCTGTACATTTGATATACCTGCCTCTTCCCTTACCTCCCGAAGTGCCACTGATAGCAGATCTGTCTCGCCATCTGCATGACCTCCCAGCCAGGACCAGGAATTGTAAATATTGTGATAAACCATAAGCACTTTGCTTCGGTCTTTGTTTACCACCCAGGCAGAGGCAGTTATATGAGCTATAGTATTTTCTCTGGTGAAAGCATTTTCATTATTTCGGATCCAGTCCAGAATAAGTGGCTTATCCCTCTCCTCCTGTTCATTAAAAGGTTTATAATTTTCAATTTTCTCAATCAGTTTCTTACGGGTTATCATATGATGCTCCTTTTTGCTTATTAAGCAAAGTATAACACATCTTCTGATTATCCGCCAATCAGATGTTTTGCTTTTTCCAAATTGGATTTTCCTTTTACTTTTAGAAAAACTTTGGTTACATTCAGCCCAGAGCCGGTTTCGAAGTTCAGATTACTTGCCTGAGAAAAAGGAATGTATATCTGGGCGTCATCCCCGGGTAAAATGGCAGCCACCTTACATGGAAGAAATACAGAATCAGAGGCATCTGTTAAGGTATAAGTGATTTCTAAATTCTCTCCCATTTGCAGATATTTCTGTTGTTGTTTTTTTGAAATGATGTGATCATTAGAATCTTTCATATTTTCCAGGGCGTTGTTACCAAGAAGCAAATGTGGTGTGCACCCAAAGCTTGTTTGATTATCAGATATATGTGTAAAGGCATTAAGGTCAATTCCGTTAAATACAGTATTTTTAGTATAATCATCTATTCTTATGGTGACTGGGATTTCTACCACAGGCCATATTTGCTGCATTCCTTTTATTTTTGAAGCATTTTTCAGGAAATTCTGATCATAGGAAAGCCCTTGAAGTGAAACTAAGGCTGTGTATTGCTGCTTCTCTTCTTGCATTCCATAGGTAAGCCTCAGAAAAAAGAAGATGCTTAGTGTAATAAGAAAAAAGCAAAAGCAGGTAAAGTAGTCTGTTTTTTTCTTTCTCAATGAAATGCCGCCTTTCTTGCCTCTTCCAGTAATATGCTTTTCTTGTGAAGTCTGGCAATAAGAAGCAGAATAATAGAAACCAGTAAAATTGCCACAACTGCAATAAGGGAGTACCACCATCCATTTGTTTCTTCTTGTTCATCGTCAACCTTTAGTGACTGGATCTGAGTATCTTTGATCTGATAGGTAAAATCAGTTGAGCTTTCATAAGAGCTTCCAGAGGAATCTTCGTATGTAAGTGTGAATTTTCCCTCATCACCTAGGACACCCTCTTTTACATATACTTTAATTGTACCCTCTGCAGAATTTCCCGCGTCCACATTTCCAAGGAACACAGTTTCATTTGGATTTAATCCATCGGCATTCATCTGTACCTTGGCATTATATATTTTGTCCCGTCCTAAATTCATTGCTTTTACCGAAACTTCCACAGTGTCCATCGCGTAAAAAACAGAGGGAATATCAGATACCTCCAGTTCTGCACAGACAGGCTGTGTAATATTAAATGTAAGAGTTTCTGTGCCAGTGGCACTTGTTGCTCTTGAGTCTTCGTATTCCAGGGAAAATGTTACAGTTACCTGCCCCGGAGCTGTAGCTTCTTCTATTGAAATATTTTGCTTCAGGGTAATGGCTTCTCCCGGGGTAAGTCGTTGCACATAGAAGGAATTTCTATCAAAACAGATCCCCTTTGTTTCCGTGGAAAGAGAAATTTTCAGACCATATACATTCTGGCTGCGGCTTTTATTTCGGAAGGTTACAGCCATTTCCCGGGTAGTGCCTGCCTTTAAATTCTGGTTGGAAAGATTGCTGTCTTCCAGGAGCAGCTGGGGCTTATGAAAGACCTTTTCACCAGAAGAAGAGCTTGTACTGCCAGAATAACTTCCATTTCCGAAAGCACCTGTATAAACGTTTTCATAGGTATTATCTACATCTGCCGAAGAAGCATCAGATGAAGATTCCGAAGGGCTTTCTGAAATAAAACCATCAAGTTCAGAATCAGCTGGAGCTTCAGAAGGTGTTGTATCAGTTTCGGAGTCAGATTCATTGGAATAATCAGTACCGTTTTCTACTGTATCCATCTCTTGTGCAAAAACAGTAAAAGGCATTACAGTAAATAATACGACCAAAATTACAGCTGCGACAGTATGTTTTCTGTTTTTATATGATTGTCTTTTTCCCATTTTCAGATGTTCCTTTCACTTAGAACTCCGCCGTCCATTTCATACACATGGTCGCAAAGAATACGGATATCCTCTTCGTTATGGCTTGCCAGCAAAATGGTTTTCCCCATGGCCTTCAGCTCCAGAAGAAGTGCTCTTATCTCTTCAACTCCATGCTTATCCAGTCCGTTAAATGGTTCATCCAGAATAAGAAATCGAGGATCCTCCATAATGGCCTGGGCAATGCCAAGACGCTGACGCATGCCAAGGGAATATTTTCCTACTGGTTTCTTCATATCAGGATCCAGGCCTACCTTACGGAGAATCAGCCGGATATCTGCTTTTGTGATAATTCCGTTCATGTCTGCTAATATTTCCAGGTTTCGCATACCGGTGTACTGGGTGAGAAAACCTGGCGTTTCTATAATAACGCCCAGACTTTCCGGAAAATCTGTTTCCTGTCCAATCTGTCTGCCAAATACATGAATAGTTCCGGTGGTTACAGGAAGAAAACCACAGATGCATTTCATAAGTACAGTTTTTCCGGAACCGTTATTACCTACAATTCCATAAACCTGACCGTAATTAAGGTTAAGATTCACTTCCTTCAAAACAAGATCTTCACCAAAGCGTTTGGTAACATTTTTTATTTGTACACAGGAGAATGGTTCATAATTCTTCGATCTTATCATACAATACACCTCCGTGAATCCATATCAGCACAAGCAAAAATAATAACAAAAATAACCATAATCCTGATTGACAGTAACCCCAGTCTCCTGATGCCGTTATCCATTCTGTAGGATAAAGCCAAAGCTGGTCTTTGAAGTATCGCTGGTGCAGAATGATGCCAAAGTAATAGCAGACAAAGGGAATCCCATACGCTATATAGGCAGATTCCATGAGGACTCCGCAGATTCCGCCCAGGGAACTTAAGATGCTCCCCAGTACACCTGTTCGTAAAGCCTTAAGAACGAGTTCTTTCAGTTCATTCCAGGGGAAACCAGCCTTTACTTCCATAGGATAAAATATAACAAAATTAACAAATAGCACTGTGGATATTCCAAGAATCCATACCAGAAATCCGGATATCAGAACAGAGAATACTTTTCCCTTCACATAACTTCTGCGATCAGTCCTTGGAAGTGCTCCCTTCAGGAAACCACCCTTGTATTCCTGTAAAAAGGAGTCACTCCATGGTAATACTGCAGCTACAGGCACTGCGAAGGATACGATCTGTCCCTTTAGAGAATTGTCTAAAAGGTTTATAAAAGTACCACAGGTTAAGGCTTTACCAGGGAGCGTCGGATAAGAAATGCCAAGAAACAGGGCTGCGCAAGCAATGATCCAGGCTGCCAGAAAATTCTTTCCTGTGAGCATACGTTTTATTTCTACTCTCATGCTTTTTCCCCCAGAAATTCAAAGGGATACTTCTTCATGCGGCGGAGTGCCAGATATCCCAGCAGGAATACCAGGATCAGAAAAAACATACAGGACTGCCAGATCTTAGGCAGTAAAGGATCATAACCTAAGTTATGCT
Source organism: uncultured Blautia sp. (assembly GCA_934408705.1). Classification (GTDB taxonomy): domain Bacteria; phylum Bacillota; class Clostridia; order Lachnospirales; family Lachnospiraceae; genus Blautia_A. Next base: position 4,857 of record CAKRVL010000019.1, read on the forward strand.
TCCCGTAGACTGCCTGATTAAGGGGACTGATCCAGCAGATCAGCACGTTTATCTGATATAGCTGGTATTCCTCCTTGTGGAGAAGAACTCTCAGTACATTGGGCTCCAGAAGGAAACCATAGGCACTGTAGAGTAATCCAAACACCATACCTTTTGTCTTCCCGTGATAAAGGTTTCCCACCAGAATCACAAAGCTTAAAGTAAGGGAATAACAAAAAAGTAAAAGAAAAACCTGCATCATACACCCATATGGAGAAATACTTTCCATAACTCGCACAGTAGATGGTACCTGAAGATTCTTACCAAGATCAGAATATCCAAGCATAGCAGCTGTCTCACTCCATAAATTGCCTGGATAACTGTTCTTCATGCACAATACAGATGTAAATATAAGCATTAGTATGGTGTATAGAACAGTTACCAAAGTGACGTAGACAAATTGACCAATAAGCCATTTCTTCTTCGTAGTTCGTATCAGCTGATAAGGAGTCACCGGAGTCATTCTGGGTAGGTCTGAGAACAGAAGAAGTAAAAGCAAGGAGCTTAACAACACTGCTGTTCCATCTCCAAAGGTTCACAAAAAAGGCTCGATTGCCTGTACCGGCGTATTATAATTCTCCATAACGATGATGATTCTCCCGGTGAGCAGGAAGCTGAGCACAAATTCCAGAAGAAAGGTGAAGATTACTTTAGGATTGCGAAAAAAGCCAAAGAAATTGTAACGTACAATTCCAAATATCTGCCTCATATCAGTAGCCCAGACCGCGATCAATAATGCTGCCATCTACAGCATTAATAGTAAGAAAGCTCCATGTGGGGTAATCTGTAGTATCAGAATAATTTTCACCATCATATTCTGAGTCTATCTTACGGGATCCGAAGAAATCCCAGACAGGAACCAGAATCCCGGTATGAGCATCTGTAGAGGGTTCATAAATTCTGGCATAGCCAAGAACAATACGGTCTATATCATAAATTCTGGAATTCTCATATTCCATATTGTCAGCATTTGTGACAACCATCATTTTTTCGTAAATTTTCATAATCTCACTAAATGGGAGCAGACTTAAATTTTCTGTTTTCGTATCTCCGATGGTATAAGGATTGGCATAGGTCATGCTGTCAATCCCATCAGCGTCTACGTAAAAGTAAAGATTCTCATAAGCCCAGGTTTCCATTGTGCTGTCCATGTCTTCTAAGGCTCCGCCTGCATCCATGGTGTAAGTAAGCGGGACACCATTTATGGTGCGATTATAGTAAATGACATAGCCACTTCCAAGATAACTGCTGTTATCATCTGTTCCGATGGATGTATGGATAGCATATTCCCATCCGCATTGCTGCAAATCAGAAAGCCCCATAGCATCTACCTTTTCCTGAACCAGCTTCTTAGCTTCATCCAGGGAAATACCAACAGCTTCTTCAGTTGGCTTATCATAGGGGCTCTGGCTTGAATACTCAGACCAGACAGCGTCTGACGGTATTTCTTCTCCACCTTTTTTTAGAGTTTTCTTTATGGTTACGTTTAAAGGATAAGGTCCCCAGGTTGAGGTACTGTAATAGAATTCGGATCCGTCCTTCATCTGAGCTACACCGTTGAATTCATTGTTTCCCATAACTTCCCCGTCATCACTGTAGCTCTGGGTTCCTGCTATAGGTCTTCCCTCTACCAGGCTCTTCGTCTCGGGGGCAGATTCATACTGCTCTTCCCAGTATTCAATATCATCATAAATATTATAGTTAAGGTTACCATCTTCATCCGTTCCCCAATTATTGGGATCCAGATTTCCATTGGCAACATCTTCTTTTAGTTTGTCAATGGTTTTCTTAATTTCTTCTTTCGTCTTGGTATAATAGCTCTCAGCCGTATAGATTTTCGCATCTTTGAAAAAAGCATCTGTAATACGATCCAGTAAATCCTGGGTAACTTCCGCCGGGGTAACAGAAATTGCGGAAATCTTCTCTACATCCGGTATTTCCACTGTGGCATCTGTGTTTACAACAAGCTTAGAGCTGTCGTCGGTTACATGGCTTTTATAATTTGTTGGCGCATTTATCAGGTCGCGGATGGTTGTGCGGGTTGCAGAATCATCGCTTTTTTCCATATTAACAGAACTGCTGTTATCCGCTTCCTTGTATGCATCCAGTGATGTACTGCCCTTTTGCTTTACAAGAGAAGAATCAGGAGTTCTGGCACATCCTGCCAGCATTCCCATACAAAGGGTTATTCCGATAATTTTTTCTATATGTTTTCTCATTGGTATATAAAGTCTCCCTTCATGTTCTGAGCCTGATTATAGTCTCTTGTATTACACCGAATCTTCCGTAAATTGTAACCGGATTGTAATTTACCATTTCATGATGATTCGGGTGCCTTTTTCAGGCTCACTTTCAATTTCCATAGGGAATCCATGTAAATCTGCGATTTTCCGACAAAGTGCCAGTCCAAGTCCAACACTTCCGTTGGCCCGGGAACGTGATTTGTCCACCATGTAAAATGCTTCTGTAACTTTGTCGATATCTTCTGCCGGAATTCCTTTTCCAAAATCCTGAACTGTCAGTTGTTGTACATCTGCAGTTACAAGGATTCGGGAATTTTCATGAGAGGCCTTTACTGCATTATCAATAAAATTATTTATGGCACTTAACATAAGATCTTTATCAAATGTTTTTTTCAGATCAGCAGGCTCACAGTGAAGCTCTAGTGTTATATTTTTCTCCTTCAGGAGGTATAGATTCAGCTGTTCTGCATCTTCAAGAAAAGATTTTACAAATATTTCCCTGGGAGAGAACTGCTTCTCGCCGGTTTCATATAATCCTGTCAATTCCAGCATTTTGACTGACAGTCTGGAAAGCCTGCGGCACTCATTTGAAATGTAGGTGAGTGCACGTTCCTGCTGTTCCTTGCGGATTCTGACGGTGAGGATGGTATCTGCATAGCCGATTATTGATGTCATGGGGGTTTTAAGCTCATGAGCCAGACTGCCCATCAGCTGACGCTGGGACTGGTTTACGGTGGAAAGATTTTCTACCTGTTCTTTTATTTTGGAAGTCATCTGATTAAAGCTTCTGCCAACCTGGGCAAGCTCTGTATATCCTTCTTCCGGTACCCGTATGTCATAGTTTCCCTGGGATACAGAAACAGCTGCTTCTTTTAGTCTGGTAAGAGGCGTCATGACTTTTCGCAGGCTGAAAAAAAGAATGATTCCAGTGAGCAGGATCAGAATCAGAGTAAGTGCACCTACCTGATAAAACAGGCTTCGGTTACGGGACAGAACATCAGAAATATCCTTGTAGGTAATAATCTGGTAATTGATGTCAGTATTTGCTATTGAGGAAGAATAAGAAAATAATAAAAGAGTTTTTCCGTCAATCCTGCAGATAACCGGATCGTATCCATAAATCCCATAATCATAGAACCTTTCATTGGTGTTTCCCATCTGCTTCTTAATATTTACTGCATCAAATTCATAGTTAGTCCCATTATAAAGTTCTTCATCATCCAGATATAACGCTGCAGTATCATGGAAAATCTGACGGAAATTGTAGATTAGGATCCGGTTACGGAGTTTCTCGTCGGAAACGACAGACTGATTGATGGAAAGACCACGCTTGTTTTCAAACTGAGAGAGATTATTCCGAAATTTATTATCTTCATAGCTGTTGATATATCGGATGCTCTGATCCTTCCAACGAGATGAGGTATAAAAAAATATAGCGGAGGATAAAATAAGGATCACGCAGCATACCTGTAAATAGATTTTGGTAAAAAGCTTCAAATCTCCACCTCCAGTCGATAGCCGATACGGGGAATTGTTTTAATCTTGTCCTGCCATCCCAGCTTCTTACGGATACGTCCTACATGTGCGTCTACAGTTCTGGTCTCTCCTTCAAATTCTACTCCCCAAAGACCTGTGAGAAGCTGTTCTCTTGTAAGGGCTTTGTTGGGATTACGGACGAACATCATAAGGCAATTGTATTCCATTGGCTTCAGATAGATTTCTTCCCCATTTCTGGTAACACAGTGGCTTATGGTGTCTATGGTAACGTCTTCAATCTGTATCTGCTCCTGGGTGTTTCCATGGCGTTCCAGAACCTTCTCCAGGCGAACCATGACCTCCAGCATCTCAAAGGGCTTCACAATATAGTCTTCGGCGCCATCCTTCAGTCCCTTCACCTTGCTTGCAATGTCTGCCCGTGCAGTGAGAAAAATCACAGGAATGCTGTAGTTCTTAAGTTCAGGTAAAAGTGCATAGCCATCTTTGCCAGGAAGCATAATATCTACCAGTGCACAGTGGAAATGGTGGTCTGCCGCAATTCCGGCACTTGCTTCATCTCCATCTAGGTAGCTCATTGTTTCATATCCGGCGACCTCCAGGTTCATACAGAGCAGATCATTAATTGCAGGTTCATCTTCTATTACTAGGATTCTGGCTTTCATTTCATATCCTTTCTTTTGGCTTGAGTAATCTTTATTATACTCTTTTTTGACATATATGGTGTAACCAGATTGTAACGAAATAAAAAAAGAACACAAACGGTCGTTTCCTGACGGTCTGTGTTCTTGATTTGTTTATAGGGTTTTTTACATGGAAATCAATCCAAATGCATTTGCCACGGAGCTGAGCAGAATGATCGCTGCAAAAATCGGGCAAAGATATTTAATCATAAAGTTAAAGATTTTTTTCCTGCGGAAGGTTCCGCCTTCTGCAATAACTTCCTCTTCGATTTTGTCAACTCCAACCTTTCTGGAAATCAGAAGGCAGGTTGCAAATGCTGCGATAGGCATCATTACGGAGTTTGTAAGGAAATCAAAGAAATCCAGGAACTGCATTCCGATGATCTTGACAAATCCAAGTGGTCCATATCCAAGAGAAGAAAGAGTTCCAAGAAGAACCATGACCACACCTACAACAATGGTGGCTTTCTTTCTCTGCCATTTCAGCTCATCCTGGAAGGTTGACACTGCACTCTCTGTAAGTGCAATGGAGCTGGTAAGAGCAGCACAAAGTACCAGTATGAAGAACAGGATTCCAATAGGTGTTCCAAATCCCATGCTTGCGAATACCTTGGGAATGGTAATAAACATAAGGGCCGGACCAGCCTGTAAGGTATCAGGATCTCCACCAGAGAATGCGAACACTGCAGGGATGATCATCAGACCAGCCATGATGGCAATTGCTGTGTCAAAGACCTCTACATTCTTAGTAGAACTCTCAATGGCAACATCTTTCTTCATATAGGAGCCAAAGGTAACCAGAATACCCATTGCAATAGACAGTGAATAGAACATCTGTCCCATGGCGGCAACAACTGTCATCCAGGAGAAGTTCTCAATATTAGGTACAAGGAAATATTTCACACCTGCAAGTGCACCTGGTCTTGTCACAGAGTAAACGGTAATGAGCACAGATAAAAATACCAGAATCGGCATCATAAATTTGGAAACACGCTCCACTCCGTTACGGACACCTGCATAAATGATCGCAACTGTCAAAAATGCAAAAATAAGGAAACAAAATTCTGTAGAGGCTCCGTTTGAAATAAATTCAGAAAAATAACCATCTTCTGCAAGTTTCTGACTGTTTCCCTTGATATACTCAAGAAGGTATTTGATAACCCATCCGCCGATAACTGAATAATATGGTACGATCAGTACCGGTATGATGGCATTGATCCATCCGCCAAAAGACAGGCATCTGGATTTTCCGAATTTAGCAAATGCACCTACCGGACTCTTTCTGGTCATTCGTCCAAGTGCGGTCTCAGCTACGATCATAGAATAACCGAAAGTAAGCGCCAGGATAATATAAACCAGTAAGAAAATTCCACCGCCGTATTTCGCCGCCAGATAAGGGAATCGCCATATATTTCCCAGTCCAACGGAAGCTCCGGCTGCGGATAGTACAAATCCCAGCTTACCAGAGAAAGTGCTTCGCGTATGATGATGTTTTTCCATAAGTTTTCCTTTCCATATCCATAAAATTTGGTTTTACTTTTTAAGTACAACTCTTATGATGATAACACGATTTCGTATTAAAGGCAAATGTTATATAAAAAAAGGTTGAAAAAAGAATAGGAATTATTGCTTTTGCCTAAATAACGTTCTATAATTAAAAATATCAATTACCATATATACATTATGGAGGGTGCGGATTATGAATGATGAACTTTTTAACGAAGCAACCAAGTCAAATGTTCTTACGAAAAAGCTGATCGATCAGCTTCTGGAGAGCATGTCCTACAGCAGTATTTCCTTTATCAACTGGACCATTGAGACCTTATCTCTTATTAAGACACGTTTGCAGCGTGGGGACAGGATCACAGATGAAGTCAGTGGGGAGGTTTATACCTTATACTCCTTCCAGCAGTTTGTAGAGAAGAATTTCTCCTCTTACATAGCAAGCCAGGTATTCAAGGAATCAGAGAAGCCGGAGAAAATATATTTCTCGCTGCGGCCCTGTGAGGAAGGATATCTTCTTGTAGCTGCTGATTCAGACAGTAATAAGACTTACTCCTGGATTTCCAGCCTGAGTAAACGTTTCTCATTAGTAGAAATGATCGCCACGGGAATTGTGTATGTAAAAGATACACGTACAGATACTTATCAGCCGTTTATTTCAGGAAATGGCAAGTATTGCAGATATGATAAAGAGAAGGGAATACTGGTAGAAATTTAACCGAAACAAACGGATACAGCTTATAGGCGTCTGGCTGAAATTCCAGCCAGCATTCCATAGACTGTATCCGTTTTAATTTAAAGCCGAAGCTTTTTATGAAACTCTCTCAGTGTATCTTTGCTATTGAAGATAAACATTCCTGCAAATACTAGCAGACTGACTCCCCCGCAGATCACAGAAGGGTATGGGAACCGGATCAGGTTAAAGAGCATAAGGATCAGGGGTACAAGGCCCGCAAAGGCAGCTTGAACCAGATAAAACAGGTATTCTTCTTTTTCCAGTCTCTGAGCCTTTACAATGATAGGAATGGAACCAAGGATAGCCAGAGCACCAAAGGGAAGAACGAAATCCAGGGACCAGCCATGCCAGCCACTGTATTTATCCCACAGGACTGCTATCACTGTTACCAATATCAGCTGCAAGATTTCGTTTTTTAATATATTTCTTCGCTTAGCGTAAGCAACAGCAACAATCAGCCATCCGCAAAAGCAGCCAGCAGCGGCGAACCAGAACCAGTCCAGTCTATCTCTGGTAAGATAATTGATCATACCACAGAGAATTGCGGCTGCAATGCAGACAAAGTTAAAAATCTGTACGATTTTTTGTTCCGCTTTCTTTTCTTTCTGGGAGCACCCAGGAAAATCATTAGTTTTTTCTGTGTAGGGAAGCTCCTCTTTTTTCAACATTTCCATAAAGTTCCGCTGAATATTGTCCTTAGGTAATTTTGAGGTAAAGCCAAGTACCATCTGATTTTCGTATGAACATGAGCAAAGCTGCATAGAATTGGTACTTGCGAAAATTCCGAAACGATCAATATATTCGCTGTATTCTTTTGGAAAACGAAGAATCCCAATGTTGGAATAAACAGCTGTAATGCTTCTGGAGCCCAGATTTGCACCAACCATAAGGAAATATTTCTTAATTTCCAGGGGTACTGCACGGATTAGTGGATTCTTCTCCAGACGGACATAGCCATTCATATGCACCGCAATCTTCTCTTCTGACAGCTGGGATGTAAATTGTTCTTTTACATGGGATAGAACCTCATGAAAGGTTGTATTATCAGAGAAAACATGTCCGACTTCTATCCAGCCAAAGAAGTTCCCCATTGACTGGGATGGAAAATAATTTCTCAGATTGACAGGCACCATAAGAGCAATTGGCCGCTTCTGTCTGCTCTTGGGAATCTCTTTATGAATAGCGCACAAAAACATAGCTGTAACCAGAACTGTAATGGAAACGCCATATTCTTTGGCTCTGTCATGAAGCTCCTTTACTGGCAATACCACTTCCGTAATATGCATATCCTCATGAATCAGACGTTCTCCCGGAAGACGTACAGCTCGTGGCTTTTTCTCGGAATTTCTGGGAATATCAGAAGAATAATACTGGGAAAAGCTATCTTCTTCCTGATCACCGGGGGTACTGGCATCCTCCTCCGGCAAGGAAGGGAGATTCTGCTCCGGATGAGCCTGTTTCAGATAATTTGTCACCAGCTCCTGAAGAAAGTGCATGGCTCCGGTACCATCTGTCAATGCGTGGAAAACTTCAAAATTGATTCTTTTCTCATAATAGCTGACCTGGAATAGCAGATTCTTTTTATCTGGAATATAAAGTCTGCTGCAGGGCGGTTTTTTCTCTGTTTTTACTACTGGACGGATATCTCTGTGTTCCAGATAGAACCAGAAAAGTCCTTTACGCAGGACCATCTGGAACAGGGGATATTTCTCCATGGTTTTATCAAGCGCATTCTGAAGCAGTTCTGGATCAATAGCCTCCTTTAATTCACAATAAAAGCGAAAAACTCTGGTATCATTTTTGCCGGTTACCAGAGGAAAGGCAAGGGCTGCATTGTCAAGCTTTCTCCAGTTTGAATATCCATTTTTCAATTTTCACACTTCTCTCTTTAAAAATTCATTCATATAAGAAAAACTTTTCTGAACATGTAAAAAGCGGATTCCAAGAGCAAAGAAACCGTGAAGTGCATCTTTGATCCTATGCACTTCCACGTAATTTCCAGCCTCAGCCAGCTTCCTTCCGTAATCCTCTCCTTCGTCTCTGAGAGGGTCAAATTCTGCCGTAAGAATCAGTGTCTCAGGCATGTCTGAAAAATCCTTTGCCAGAAGCGGGGCAAAATAAGGATTGATCCTGTCCTCAGGGCAGCTCTCATACAGCTTCAGATAATCCTGCATTTTTACTGCTGTAAGCAGGTAATCCGTACCATTTTCCTGAACTGAAGCATAAGGGGATGCAGCAGTATATGTGTTGTACAATGCCGGATAGATAAGGATCTGTCTGTGTACCTGAAATTCCCCTTTATCTCTTGCCATAAGAGCTACTGCTGCGGCAAGATTACCCCCGGCGCTGTCACCCATAATAGTGATCCGGCCAGGATCTGTGTTCAGAATCAGATTGTTAGTATAAAGCTCCTTTGCTGCTGTGTAGCAATCCATTAAAGCTGTTGGAAAACGATATTCGGGGGCCAGCCTGTATTCTACAGATACTACAATATGGCCTGTAGACTGAGCCATTCTGGCGCATACCCGGTTATAGGTATCCACACTTTCTGTTACCCATCCTCCCCCATGAAAAAACAGAAGAACAGGAAAGCTGTGTCCCTTTTCTATGCCATTTGTCATAGCTTCTTCTGTAGGAAAATACAGCCGCAGAGGAATTTCGTAATCTCCGTTAAAGACATGGATATCCATTTTTTTCAAGAAGATATTCATGGCATCCAGCTTCTTAATATCTACCAGCCTGCGGGAGGCTCCTACTTCAATATTGCCGTAGGAAAGAGTGTGGAGAATTGTTCGCATAGTTTTGGAAATCATGATTGGCAATCCTTTCAGATGGACCGGAATCCCTTACCGATGATCTCACTGCTGTTTACAATGGTAATAAAGGCATGTGGATCAATCTGTCTTAAATGGATACGAAGCCGGTTGGTTTCACTTCTGGTAAGTACTGTCATCAGAACCTTCTGCTCCTGCTTGGTGTAAATACCAAATGCTTTCTGTTCTGTTGCTGAACGATGCAGATCGTTGATAATAAAGTCTTCAATCTGATCAGGATATTTACAGATAACAGTACAGACCTTACGCAGATTCAGGCTCTCAATAGCACTGTCTACAACAGTACATTTGAGAATCATTCCCAGGATACAGTAAAGTCCGGTCTGTGCGCCGTAAAGATATGCTGCAACAAGTACAATTCCCAGGTCACTGATCATAAGTGCGCGTCCGATCTCAATACTGGTATATTTGTGTAAAATCATTGCAACAATATCGGTACCTCCTGTGGATGCACCTACGTTAAATACCATGGCAGCTCCTACAGCAGGAAGGATAACTGCAAAGCATAATTCCAGAAATACATCCTGTGTAAGCGGAGAACTAAGGGGACAAATATATTCACATGCACTTACATAGAAGGACAGGGCAAATGAGGAATAAATAGTCCAGCCCATGGAACGGATGCCCAAAAAGAAAAATCCCAGAACAACAAGTACCGCATTGACGATCCACATAAATATGCCTACATCCCATCTTGGGAAAAGAGTTGACAGGATAATGGACAGACCGGATGTGCCTCCAAATGCAAAATGGTTGGGGGTTTTGAAAATTGAAATTCCAACTGCTGTGAAAATTAATCCCAGGTTCAAAAGCAGGAAGAAAATCAGGTTGTCTTTTGTAAAAATTCTCTTTTTCATAAGTTACAATATCTCCTTTTTTCAGTAAACTCAGTATAACGTAAAACGCAGTTTCTGTAAAGAAACTGCGCCTTAAGATTTTATAAATTATACAAAATGTATTTTCTTGCTTTTTTCAGCTGCTTTTATAAGCTCTCCAAGCCGCTCATTACAGCTTCCTATCGGTACCTCTGTACAGATTACCCTTTCACAGCTTTCCATCGCCCTAAGAGCCTTCTGGAAGGCTTCTTCGCTGATTTCCATAAAGGGAGCCTCTGTGATCACCTGTGAAGCCAGCAGCCTTGCCAGACGATAATCTACATCATTTGTATATAGAATACCTGTTATAAAAGGTGTGTGCTCCTTCTGCAGCCGGCGGAATACAGGAATGCCGGTTCCATTACCGCAGATCACAAATGTCTTTGCCTCTCCTTCTGGCTTTGGAAGCTCAATACTTCCAAATAACGGATCAAAAAAACCATTATTAATATCGTAAAGCTCCCGGATCATATTTTCCTCAAAAATATCTTCTGGTTTTCCAAAGTGGGAAATAGTATCACCCTTTACACAAATAATCTTATCTGCGATTTTCTGTGCCAGATCGATCTCATGCAGAGACATGATAACTGTGATCTTTTTTTTCTTTGCCATATCACGAAGTATGGACAAAAGATCCAGCTTGTGCTTGATATCCAAAAAAGAGGTTGGCTCATCCAGAATAATTATATCAGGCTCCTGACAGATTGCGCGTGCAAGAAGCACTCTCTGACGCTGTCCGTCACTGATATTGTTGAAATCACGGCTGCCAAGCGATTCTGCATGTACGGCTCTCATGGCTTCCTCTACTTTTTCTTCATCTTCTCTTGTGAGAAGTCCAAGTCTTCCGGTATACGGATAACGGCCAGTGGCCACAATATCATGACAGGTCATAAGCTCTGGCTTCATTCGTTCAGTGAGAACAACTGCCATACGTGTAGACAGATCCCTGAAGGAAAAGGCTGTCAGATTCTGATTGTCGAAATAAACCTTTCCTCCTATGATCTGAAGCTGTCTTGTAATACTTTTCAGAATGGTAGATTTACCGGAACCATTAGGACCGATCAGAGTCACGATCTCACCTTTTTCTATTCCGATACAGATATCATGGATCAGGGCCTTTCTGTTATATCCGACAGAAAGGTTGTCCATGTGAAAATAGTAATTATCCATTATCAGTTCCCTCTCTTCTTTCGTAACATCATGAAAATAACAACTGGTGCTCCAAAGATGGAGGTAACGGTGCTGATATTAAGCTCCAGCGGAGCAAATGCCATTCTGGCAATCAGATCACACATCATACAGAAAACCGCACCGCCAAGGAAGGTTCCCGGAATGATGATCAACGGTCTTGATGTGTTAAAGCTTCTCTTCATCAGAAATGGAACTGCGATTCCTATAAAGGAAATCGGGCCTGCAAAAGCGGTTACTGTTGCAGACAGAATACTGGAAAGCAGGATCAGCGCAACACGGAAAAATTTTATATTTACACCCATGCTCTGTGCATAGGCCTCTCCAAGCTGATAAGCACCGATTGGCTTTGATAACAGGAAGGTAAGGATCAGAGTGATCCCTATAACTATGCAGGAAATATAAACATTACTCCAGCTCATACCGGAGAAACTTCCCTGTGACCAGCCGTGAAGATTCACAATATCGGAATCATCTGCAAAGGTTACTACAAAATCAGTTACAGCAGAACAGATATAACCGATCATGATTCCGGCAACCAGAAGTGTTGCCATGTGCTTTATTCTTTTTGAGATCAGAAGGATAAAGCCAATGGAAATCAGGGAGCCGATAAAGGCTGCAATGATCAAGGTATAAGAGGTTACAGTAGCTGCTCTTCCAAGATAATAGATCATAGTAAATGCAACCACCATTTTTGCACCGGATGAAATACCCAGTACAAAAGGTCCTGCTATGGGATTTTCAAAAAAAGTCTGAAGGAGAAATCCGGATAAGGATAGCGCTCCGCCAAGAATCGCAGCCATCAGGATACGGGGAAAACGTATTTTCCAGATAATGCTGTATTCTTTAGTATCTGTTACTCTTTTCAGCAGGATATCTACGATTTCAGACAGGGAAATATTTACATTTCCTGTATTGATATTAAGTACCGTTATCAGGCCAAAAGCCAGGATAAGCAATATGAAAACCACAGCATAACGGGATCTTCTTTTAAAGTTTTCCATGTGGAAGCTTGTTTCATGGGATTGTCTGTTCATTTTATTTTACTCCATTTATGATTGTCCAATGATAGCGGACTGTAAGTCAGCTAAGTTTATGAAGAAAAGTCATATCCGCTTCGCTTCCGCCGGTTAACATCAGATTGAAATCATTGATCAGCTCTCCAATGGTATCCGTGTGCTGATACATAGAATCATCTGTTACCCATACATTTCCCTCTTTTACTGCCTTGAAATCTGCCATCAGACTGTCTTTCGCAAGGAGATCGTCAAGACTGTCCACTGTAGCGTCAATACTGGTGTTGTAGATAAGATAATCCGCATCAACAGCAGTATTGTAAAATTCCTCCATGGTTATAGATACAGATGTTTTGCCACTGTCGTCCTGAAGATCTGCAAAAGCATTTCTTCCACCTGCAACCTCGATCATACTGGAAATATAATCCTTAGGATTGCGGACTACAGGAGAACCGCTGGTGTTGATATAGAAAAAGGCAACTGTTTTCTCTGTATTCTGGAAATCTTTTAATTTCTCAATGATCTGTGCCTGCTGACTGAAGAAGGATTCTGCTTCCTCCTCCTTATTCATCATAGCGCCGTAAAGCTTGATCCATTCAGTACGTCCAAGGGGCTGGCTTTCGTAGCTGGAACGATCAATGAAAACAGGGATTCCCAAAGTCTCGATCATCTCTTGTACTTTTGGAGCATGAAGGATCATGGTGGATTCAATGGCAAGATCACAATCCTCTCCTACCAGAAGCTCATAATCCGGTTCGTCATATTTTCCTGCATAAGTCATTGCTCCGTCATTGATTGCATCTGAAGCAGCCTGGATATACCAGCCTGAAGCATCCAGACCGGATAACTTAATAGAATCCACACTTCCAATGGCATCAAATAATGCCATTGGAGATGTAGCCGCCATATAAATAGTATCAAGAGGCTGCTGTAATACACGGATTTCTTCATCCAGACCGTCCGGCGCTTCTTTACCCTCAGGAACCACCAGATACCTGGCACTATCATGGACATCAAGAAGCTTATAACCGTCATTATAATAATAAACATCAAAGCACTGGGCAAAGGACAGATCCATAGAAGATTCGTATGTCAGACCTTCAATTTCCGGAGCTTCTGCTTTAGTGCTATCTTCTGCCCATATAGGAGTAACGTTAGTGAATGTTATGATAACTGCTGTAAAAACACTTAATAATTTATATTTCAGCTTTTGCTTATACATTTCGTACTCTCCTGTAAATTATTCCTCATCATTTGTTACAAAAATTGCCTCGTATGCTTTCTCCCATTCTGCCCTGGCTTCGTCACTCTTCTCATCAGCGGAACGGTCTACAATAAACGGGATCTTCAGAGTGGAGTATTTCTCAGCGGCATCAGCCAGAAGCTTTTCCTTAGATTCCACTTCAGAGGCTTCTGCTGGAAGGATATCAGAGGAAAGAATGGAAAGTCCGCATTTTGTTTTTACGAGAGTTTTATAATCTGTATCCTCAGAGGTTCCTGCAAAAGCAAGAGTTCCATCTTCAAGTGCTGCCAAAAGGCTGTCCGCTGTGCAATCCTCTTTTGCCACCCCAAGGCTGGTGATCTTGTCGGTGAGCTCAAGCTTGTCCAGAATGTTAAGTGCATCTACGGAAGCAGCATAAACAGATTCAACAGGCTGATTGATCACAATTACATCTTTGTCAAGGCCTGCAGGAATCACTGCACCATCGGGTACGATCAGATATTTTATAACATTGCCCATATAAAGCTTCTCTGTACCTGCTGTGTCCTGGGAATTTTCAGAATCAACAGTTTCTGCCTTTCTGGCGGTATCAGCAGTCATGTCAATTTCAAGAAGGGTAATACCCTTTGCATAGTGGTAAAGCTTGAAATATCTGGCATGCTCAAGTGTAGTCTCATCTTTGTATTCAAGTCCTGTAATTTCAGGAGCATCATCATCCAGTTTTTTGTTTCCGGTAGACAGCATACTGTTATCATTTGCCGGGTTGTCCTTATCGGTTTTCTTAGTATCGTTGGCACCCTTTAATGCAATGTAAATGGTATAATTGATCTCATGGGCCTGAGACATTCTTGTTGTCATACCGATAATGGTATTATTCTGGTTGAGGGCTACCGGAATAGTAAATGTAGATGTTCCACCGCCGCATGCTCCATAATATTTATTTCCATTTGCCTTCACATATCCATAATACTCACTGCTGAATATAATGGTGGCATATGCCTGTCCTCCGGTAACTGTTACTTTACTGCAGGAGATGCTTACCTTTCCGGTTCCACCAGACCATGAAAAACTGTCCGGTGTGTAAGTTCCGTCAGTTAATGTGGTAGAACTGTTTACAGCTGCTGTTCCACCGTTAAGATCAGATTCATATTTTGACTCCTTATCCGGTTTTTTATCTGGCTTTGGAGTTGGTGTAGGAGTAGGTGTTTTGGTTGGTTCAACAGTTGGTACAGGGGTAGGTGTGGGTGTTACAGTTGTATCTGCATTATTGTCTGGCACAGGTGTTTCTTCTGGTGCTGGAGTTGTATCCGGTGTAATGGGATCATCCTGTACATCTCCTATTTTATTTAAGGTTTCAGACTGGAATGTTAAAGTTCTGTCATACCAGATCTGGTTCTTATGAGAAAATGCAGCTACAGAAAAACCTTTGTCCAGGGCTTCAACAGGAATCTCGTATGTATATTTGCCATTAGATTCATCTACCACATATGGGACCCATGTGGATGAGTCAGCTGCGGCAGCTTCCTCTTTGGTTCCAAGGAACAGATAATCATAGCCTGTTCCGCTTAAAGTAAGAACTGCAGTCATCTTTCCGTTTTTGGAGGTAAGAACACAGTCAACAACACGGAACATAGATGCACTTGAATTTACAGTTACGTTATAAATTCCACTGTCACAGATTCCCTCAGAAGGAGCAGCAGTTGGTGCTGGGGAAGCTGTGGGGGCTGGTGTCTGGGTTGCTACAGGTGCTTCTGTAGGCTGTGGCTGGTCAGCTGTTTTGATTCCGGGAATTGTAATGGTAAATTCACCGCCCTGGGAATATTTGTACCAGGTTCCATCTTTTTGTTTGCGGACTGCAATCTGGTAGGTCTGGTCATTCTCGCTGGCAGGAACTGCAAATTCAAAGGTATAACCCTCTCCTGTTGGAACACCTACGCAGACATTTTCAGGATCATTCTGAGCATCTTCCACACTTCCAAGATAGATGGCATCGTAATGGTTCTTTAAGCTTACCAGGGTGACGATTGTCTTATCTCCATCCTGTTTAACAGACGTACTTGAAAAACGGAACATACCAAACTGACCGCTTCCATCTGGCTTGTCAACTGTGATATCACTGCCATCTGGTTTCACTTCTGCTGAAGTAGTCTCGTCAGTTTTGCCTGTTACTACTGCATCTGTTTTCTCTGTTACTTCTTCTGCTTTTGCAGTCTCTGCAATCTCTGGTGTGATCTGAGCTGGCTGCTCTGCCTCAGGTAACTGCGCTGGTGATGGTGTCAGCTGTGCGGAAGGTGTTTCTTCTGGAGTCGGTATTTCCTCCGGTGTCGGTGTTTCCTCTGGTGCAGGTGTTTCCACTGGTGCCGGTGTTTCTTCCGGAACCAGTGTTGTATCTGGTGTGGATTCTGTATTTTCTTTCGCTGGAATTTCTGTAACAACTGCTTTTTCTGCATTTGCTTCCTCCTCCGGTGAAGCAGATATCTGCATCTTGGCTTCTTCTTCAGCCTGTGCAAATACAGCCGGAGTAATAGTCATTGCTACTGAGAGGAACAGCGCAAGAAAGCGTTTTGAATTTCTTTTCATTTTTTTCCCTCGATTCTTCCTGGTATTAAATATTTTCTGAATAAATCACAAAAAAGTACCTGCTTCCAATATGAAAACAGGCACTAAAAGTTCAATATATTCTTCAGTCGGATATATTTATGAGAATGAAGTGCTTTCTTCGGAAGCTTTCATTAACGAATTCAGCAGGTTTCCTGACTCACAGTTCAATACGAAATCCCACCTTCTCAGTAGATTCTACCAATGGTATCATAGGATTATCATCCCTGCTTACAGTGACCGGATCGTTCAGGCCTTTCACCTGATTCCCTCTTAGCCTGCAGAGACTTCTGCATAGGCACTGAAATCGGATTTATTCAATTCAACTCATTATATCAGACTGATTTGTCGAAATCAATAGATTATAACAGTGAAACTTTCATTGCTTATACTTACTGTAACCTACCTCATCTGTATGAAGAAGGACTCCATCCTGGTCATAAACACTTCTGTAGGTTCGGCAAGTATTAGGATCAGAATGCTCTGTTGTGATTTTCACCGTGTTATTGTCCGTTTTGGTTCCGTAAACAGATACGGATACAGCTTCTTCCTTCTCATCATAAGAAGCTGTTATCCTGATAGGATAAGCTGTATTATTCTGAAAACGGAAATCCTGTCCTCCCCAGACAACAGCTGCGTCAAGTCCATCTTCTACATAGTCAATGCGGGCGGCATGGTTATGACGTTCCACGATAGTCAGATCTGACTGCAGACATGCCATAAACAATGTAGTGGATATCTGGCAGATTCCACCTCCGATATCCTGTGCATGTTCACCGCCGACAATTACGGTTGCTTCCTTATACCCGCGCTCTTCTGTACGAGGTCCTAAAGTATCATTATAGGAAAAAATCTGCCCCGGCTGTAATTCAACACCATCACATGCCTCTACAGCAAGCTTAAGATTGGCAACACGATTTTTTGTTCCACCACCATAAGTGGTATATGTTCCCAGAAGATCAAGGAATGGAAGAGCCTCAATCTCTTCTGTAGATACATCTGGCAGCGTAATCTTAAGAGGAATAGTGATAGTCTCACCCTCTTTAGCTTTTTTTAGTTTCCGTGCTGCTGCTTTTACATCAAAAGAAATTCCATTTACAGCAGGAATAATCACATTATTCTCTCCGAGAGAAGCATCCCTGGCTTCTGTATGTATTTCCTCAAAATAAGCATCCATATCCAGCTCATCCGGAGCCTGCTCAACAGTAGGACATTCAATAACAGCATCATAATCTTCAATGGAAATTGCTTTAAGGATGGCTTCCTTCAAAGCATCCATATCAGGTCCTGTTCCGGTTTTTCCTTTTGTAATAATAAGTTCTGTGTCTGTAAGCTCACAGGTGGTCTGAACAGTGGCAGAGCCTTTCATTATATCAGCATCCTCAAGGACCTTATCCAGCTCACTTTTATTTCTGGCTTCAGGCATCAGTGTAACCTCTTCTTTGGTCTTACTGTTCATTAGCTCAATCCTGTCCGTTCCGTGTGTAAACCAGGAACCGTGCCCTAAAGAATATGCACTTTCTACAATAGACTTCACATCCAGACCAAGAACCGGGTAGACACACACCTTAAATTCCTTGTCATTTAGGATAACTGTCATCGTTGCATCCTGGTATTTCTCCTGAAAGTCTCTGGAGATAGCATCGATGGCCTCCTCCTTTGTCATTCCCTGGATGGCAATACCGTTTATCTTAAGTTTCTTCCAGATCACATTATCTGTGAGGAAATGACACCACAGTCCATATGCGCCAACCAGAATCACCAGCAACAGTAAAAGCCGGATAATACTGTTTTTCAATTGTTTTTTCATACGATAATTTTACCTTTGGCTATTCTTTTTCAGAGCAGTCTGGTAAAAAAACATGTTCGGTTTCCAGTGTGACATGCGGCACCTATCTGCTCTACTTTCGCCAAAATTGTATCATTATCGCAGTCAATAGTCAATGATTTCACATACTGAACATGACCAGAGGTCAGTCCTTTTGTCCACAGTTCATTCCTGCTGCGACTCCAGTAAGTCATTTTGCCAAGCCTCAAAGTGGTAAGATAAGCTTCTTCATTCATATAAGCAAGCATAAGGACTTCATTTGTCTGATAATCCTGTACAATAACAGGAACCATCCCATCGCTGTTTAATTTAAAGTCGGACCATGTCAATTCATTTGTCAATTCTTTAGTTTTCATTTTTATAGGCTTCCTTTTGTAGAAAGTACATCTGTGATACGGGGATCATAAGCAACAGCCATATCCAGTGCTTTTGCAAAGCTTTTAAACATGGCTTCTGCCATATGATGATTATTCCCGGGAGTGAGAACCTTAATGTGAAGATTCATAGCTGCTGTATAGGAAATTGCATAGAAAAATTCTTTCACCATCTCTGTAGACATATCACCTGTTTTTTCTGCGGTAAATTCACCATCAAAAGAAAGATACGGGCGTCCTCCAAGGTCAACCGCACAAAGCACCAGACATTCATCCATGGGAAGAATGCAGCTTCCATAGCGACGGATTCCCTTCTTATCTCCAACAGCCTCTTTGATAGCAGTTCCAAGAACAATACCAGTGTCTTCCACAGTATGGTGATCATCTACCTGAAGATCTCCCTTTACTCTTACGTAAAGATCAAAAAGACCGTGTCGGGCAAAACCATCCAGCATATGGTCAAAAAAACCGATGCCTGTATCAAGACTGCTTTTTCCTGTTCCGTCAAGATTCAGCTTCAGGGAAATACTGGTCTCCTTTGTATTACGCTCTACCGTAGCTTCTCTTTTCATGATCTCTCCTTTTTATCTTCCTCTTCGAAACGGACTGCAATAGAATTAGCATGTGCTGTAAGCTGTTCAGAAGCTGCAAACTGGATAATATCCTTATGGATCTCTCTCAGAGCAGATCTGGAATAATACACAATACTGGATTTTTTTATAAAATCATCAACGGAAAGGGCGGAGAAGAACTTGGCTGTTCCATTGGTAGGAAGAACGTGGTTCGGACCTGCAAAATAATCTCCAAGAGGCTCAGAGCTATATTCTCCAATGAAAATGGCACCTGCGTTACGCACCTTCATCATTACCTCAAAGGCGTCCTTTGTGACAATTTCCATATGCTCAGAAGCTATCTCGTTAGCAGCTTCAATAGCTTCATCCATATCTTCTGCAATTAGAATATATCCAAAATTTTCCAGGGATTTACTGATGATTTCTTTACGAGACAATACCTTAAGGTATCCCTCAATCTCTTTTTCTACATTTTGTGCCAGCTCTGTGCTTGTAGTGATCAGAATTGCAGAAGCCATTTCATCATGCTCTGCCTGGGAAAGAAGGTCTGCTGCTACATAATGAGCATTGGCTGTCTCATCTGCAAGAACAAGTATTTCACTTGGTCCGGCTATAGAATCAATGTTTACATGTCCATAAACAGCTTTTTTCGCAAGGGCTACAAAAATATTGCCAGGACCTACGATCTTGTCAACCTTAGGAATACTTGAGGTACCATAAGCCAGAGCACCGATGGCCTGAGCGCCGCCAACCTTATAAATTTCATCTGCTCCGGCTTCTTTGGCGGCAACCAGGGTTGACGGATTTACTTTTCCATCTTTTCCCGGAGGTGTTGTCATAACAATATGAGGAACTCCTGCGACCTTGGCTGGGACAATGTTCATCAGTACAGAGGATGGATAAACTGCTTTCCCACCTGGAACATATACGCCAACACGGTCTAAGGGGGTAATCTTCTGACCAAGCATTGTACCATTTTCCGTGCTTGTGAACCAGCTGTTCTGACGCTGCTTCTCATGATAGGTACGGATATTTACAAGAGCTTTGCGGATAACCTCCAGCAGGGAAGCATCAACCGCTTCGTATGCTTCTTTTATTTCTTCTTCGGTTACACGAATAGTTTCAGGGGTAACTTCCACCTTATCAAATTCTCTGGTATAAGAAAAAAGAGCTTCATCTCCCTTTTCTTTTACATTGGCAAGAATATCTGCAACTGCAGCTTCGAATTTACCATAATTATTAGGGCTTCTTTTCAAAAGATTTTCCAGAATATCTTTTGTAGATTCCTTTGTTAATCTTACTGTACGCATTTTGATCGGTCCTTCCCATTTATATTATGTCAGCTGTTTATCAGCCTGTGATTGTTAAAAGATTGTCAGATTATTTTCCGTAAATCTTCAATAAGCTTACTGATACGTTCATTTTCCATTTTCATGCTTACCTGATTCACTACCATTCTGGCAGAAAGCGGACAAACCTCTTCCAATACCTTCAGGCCATTTTCCTTAAGGGTGCTTCCTGTCTCTACAATATCCACGATCACTTCTGAAAGACCTACAATAGGTGCCAGTTCAATGGAGCCGTTCAGCTTGATGATCTCTACGGTCTGATGCTTCTTGTTATAGAAATAGTCCTTAGCAATGTTAGGGTATTTGGTCGCTACGCGGATCAGCTGATTGGAATTCAGAAGTGGCCTTGCAATCTCCGGTCCGCACACACACATACGGCAGGCACCGAAACCAAGATCCATTACTTCATAAAGCTTACGCCCTTCTTCCAGAATAGTGTCCTTGCCAACAATCCCGATGTCAGCAGCGCCGTATTCTACGTAAGTAGGTACATCCGGTCCTTTTGCAAGGAAAAAACGGAGCTTTAATTCTTCATTTACAAAAATCAGCTTACGGGAATCCTTATCCTTCATTTCCTCGCAGGTGATTCCGATCTTCTCCAGCATGGCCAGCGTTTTGTCAGCAAGCCGTCCCTTAGTAAGGGCAAAAGTCAGATATCTCATAATTCCACCTCACAAACCTTAGTCACTTTCTCTGGGCGAAGAGCTACATTTCGTCCCTGGGAACGGAGCTCTTTTGCTTTCTGGATCGCCTGAATACGATTCTCCCTGCCATAAGTGATCACTGTAATCTCCTCATCCTCTTCCTGAGCAATCTTTTGTCTGGAGAGTGCCATAAGAAGGTTATCTACTACAATGGCAAATCCAATGGAAGCAGCCGGTTTTCCGAAGTGCTTCATCAGCTGATTGTAACGTCCTCCCTTGATCAGTGCTTCACCGGTACCATAGGTATAAGCCTGGAAAATGATTCCTGTGTAATAATGATATTTACTTAACATGGCGAAGTCAAAAGTAATATATTTTTCATAGCCATAAATCTTTAACAGCTCATAGATTTCCTCCAGCCGTGCTACTGCTTTCAACGCTTGAGAGTTATCTGTAAGAGCTTTCGCCTTCTTCAGAACCTCTGCGGAACCAAACTGCTGAGGCAGCTGGGAAAGGACTCTGGAAAGAGATTTATCCATGTTCTTACTTTTTACAAGTTCTTCCACTCCGAAATAATTCTTCTGTGAGATCAGCTCCCGAAGCTCTTCTTCCTCTTCCTGACACATACCTGTCTGGGCAAAAATTGCCTTATAATAATCTACCTGACCT
The DNA here is from genome assembly GCA_934408705.1 of uncultured Blautia sp. GTDB lineage: Bacteria > Bacillota > Clostridia > Lachnospirales > Lachnospiraceae > Blautia_A. The sequence continues at coordinate 26,724 of CAKRVL010000019.1, forward strand.
ACGCTGACCTGGAACTCTGTAAGCCCTGCCGCAAGGAGACATTCTACAGTCATTGCAAGAATTTCTGCATCTGCTTCCGGTGAATCATCTCCCATACGCTCTACACCCATCTGGGTAGTTTCCTTTAGTCTGCCGCGGAAACTGGAATTGTTGATAAAGGTATTTCCAGTATAACACAGACTGACAACTTCTTTTTCCGGATTAAAATATGTGGCACATGCTCTGGAAACAGAAGGGGTAAAATCCGGACGGAGTACCAGCGTATTACCCTCTCTGTCAAAAAATTTATAAAGTTCTCTGGAAGGAATGGTTCCTACTTCTTTACTGAACACTTCAAAATATTCGAAAGTAGGAGTTTCTATATCTTCAAATCCATACTGATGGAATACATGGTGGAGCTTCTCCTGAAGTCTGCGCTTTCTGCTGCATTCCTGGCTGTAAATATCCCGTACACCCTCTGGCGTATGAAAAATCCTCTGCATATCATGTTTCCTCCATCTTGTTCTTATAATAGTTATCTTATATTGATGATTTCATAAATAAAGTAATTACAAATATACTTCACTGCGCTACCATAACAATGTGAAATTAATGTAGATTATAGTGGAAACGGATTAGATTGTCAATCCCTCGATTCAAGATCCAGCTTTAACCCCTCCAGATAAGGAACCAAAAAGCCATTCTTTCTGGGCAGATAATATTTGTCGGGCAATTCTTCCCTGCGAAAGCTCTTTCGCCCCCCATCTTCCATCCTTCTCCAGAACACGAGAAGTTCCCTGAAAGGCAGATAATAAAAAAGGTTTTCCTGGCTGAAAAAGATAAGAAAAAATGCCACGCCATTCTGTCTTTCAAAGTCCTCCATAAACTTCACCTGATGAGGATGAATATTTGCCAGAGGAAACGTCTGGGCGCTGCATTCTTTTGCATCAAAGCAGACAGGAATTCCCTGTACTGCACCTATGTAATCAACGGTGCTTCGCTGGTCAAAATATGCCAGAGTAATGTGGCGGTTCTCTTTGTCCATGCGCACCGGAGTGATGGGAGTGGGGATTTTCTGTACCAGTGCAAGTCCCTTTTCCCTGTATTGTTCATTTGTACGGTTTACAAGGTCCTCCAGGGTAGAACCCCGGAGACCTCTGCTGTTCCATGTTGCCATTATTACTGCTCCTTATAGTCAAGAAGCTTGATTGAAGGATAATATCTTACTACTGCTTTTCCTACGATCTGGTCGAAGCGTACAAAGGTATTCTTCCAGTAACGGGAATCCTTGGAATCATTTCTGTTATCTCCCAGCATAAAATAGCAGTCTTCCGGAACGGTATATGGTCCGAAGCTTCCTCTCATTTTCTCTGGAATAAAGGAATCATCAAGGGCTGTCTCGGAACCATCGATGTATACCTTTCCATCTATGATCTCAACAGTTTCTCCCGGAAGTCCGATCACACGTTTAATGAAAAGCTGGCTTTCATCGTCCGGATACTTGAAAATCACAATGTCAAAACGTTCAGGATCCTTAGTCTTCTTGGAAATTTCATGACCAAAAAGATCCAGGTTAATACCATATGCCAGGCGGAAACCAAAAATACGGTCACCAGTCATAATAGTTTTCTCCATGGAGGGAGAAGGAATTTTTGCGTTGATCAGTACTACGTTGTTGATGACAAGGACTACTGCCACTACAATGATAATCATTTTTACATAGTCCCATACTTCATGCCAGATTTTCATATTATTTATTCTCCTCTACGTGTTCCTCTTTCAGGATATTTTGAAACTGTGGGGGCAAAGAAGCTGTAAACTCTCTGCCTGACAGATAGGAAAGCCGCCCTTCGATTTTGGGGATTTCCAGTCTGTATGCGTGAAGCAGCTGCGATTTCAGACCATATTTACTGCGGTACATTTCATTAAAAGAACGAAGACCATACTTGTAATCTCCCACAAGAGGATGCCCCTCTCCGGCAAGATGTGCCCTGATCTGATGAGTTCGTCCGGTAATAAGCTCCACCTCAAGAAGTGTAACCTTCCCGTTATCTCTAAGAGGCCGGTATCTGGTCTCAATAGGAAGTGCTTCTGGTGTTCCAAATTCCTGTACTGTTACTTTATTACATTTTTCATCTTTATGCAAATACCCTTTGATATATTTTTCGTTTTTTATCACACCCTTTACAAGACAGCGGTAAAATTTATGAAGACTTCTGTTGTGGAAAAGTGTCGAAAGCTCCTGAAGTCCTGTCAGGGATTTACCTGCAGCTACAAGTCCGCTGGTATTACGGTCCAGTCGATTGCATACGGATGGACGGAAGGTATGTAATGACTCTTCTGTGACAGCTCCTGTATCCAGTAAATATCCCGTAAGATATTCTACCAGGGAGGGAGTTTTGTCATCTGCAGGCTGGGAAAGCATTCCGGCGGGTTTGTTAATGAAAAGAACATTGTCATCCTCATAAATGATATCCAGCTCCTGGTGAGCTCTTGCCACGGTTTCTCCTGTTCCGGCAAATTTTTCAAAGGTATCGTCGGAGAGAAACAGCTTTATATGGTCACCGGTAGTAAGCTTTTCATTGCCTGTAGCCTTACTTCCGTTCAGAGTGATATTTTTCTTGCGGAGCATTTTATAGAAAAAGCTTTTTGGGGCATCTCTGAGAAGCTTTCCGAGGTACTTATCAAAGCGTTGCCCCGCTTCGTTTTCATTGATTATAAATTCTTTCATATAGTTAATATCCTGTTAAATACATAAATTCAGTATTACATGTCTTATCATTTCGTCCCTTGTATAGTCAGGATATCTTGGATCCGGAGTATAACGCAGTCCTTCTTCCAGGGATTCCTTATGCTGATTCATAGAATCAAGACGTTCCAGAAATGGACGAAGCTCACCAAGGATTTTTACATCTACCTTGTATCCGTTTTTGCGAACCAGTTTCTGGGCTTCTTCAGCCATAAAGCCTGTGTCTGCTTTAGGATCACTGGTGTATCCCACTACTGTATTTCCGCATATGGCAATGGCGTCTATGGCACATTTCTTTTCATAGAAGGTCATATACATTTCATATGCCATTACAAGTTCTCCTTGATGTGCCTGGATTTTTTTGTATAAGGCAGGATCCACAGGTCTGGCAAGATAAACCATGATCACATCTACGATAGCTTTACATCCTGGCAGAGAGCCTACCAGAGCTATGATCGTCCAGATGGAATTTCTTGTGCCAAGATAGATCCACATGCTGATAAAAATAAACAGAGGCACACCAAGCATAATGGCTGCAATGATAATTCTGCGTTTTCGTTCACGCTTCAGATATCCGAATTCTCCTTTGTTTGTCTGGGTAAGTTTCATGAAAACACTCCTATTTCTGCTTTTTTCTTGTGTGATTGTTGCGGATGGTTTTCTTTGGAGCTTTGCTGCGGCCTGGATTTCCAGAATGCTGATTTCCTCCCCGGCCTTCACGGATAGGGCGTATCAGACATTTTTCTCCATACCCTATCAGATCCATACGCCCGGCAAGCTTAAGCCCTTCCAGCACAAGTTCTCTGTTGGCTGGATTTTTATATTGCATCAGAGCGCGCTGGATGGATTTCTCATGAGCATTTCTGGGTACATAAACCTTCTCCCCTGTAAGTGGATGGATGCCTGTGTAATACATACATGTAGATAAGGTAGATGGAGTAGGATAAAAATCCTGCACCTGTTCCGGTGTAAAGCCAAGATCACGAACATACTCTGCCAGCTTCACTGCTTCCTTCATGGTGCATCCTGGATGGGAGGACATGAAATAAGGAACAGCATACTGCTGTAAGCCGGCTTTTTTATTCGCTTTATCAAATTCCTTCAGGAATCTCTCATATACTTCATGGGACGGCTTTCCCATATATTTCAGAACCTGATCAGATACATGCTCAGGTGCCACACGAAGCTGCCCGCTCACATGATATTTTGCAAGCTCATTTAAAAAAGTCTTATCAGGATCAGCAAGCACATAATCGAAGCGCACTCCTGACCGGACAAATACTTTCTTTACTTTAGGAAGATCGCGAAGCTTGCGAAGAAGTGCAACATAATCCTTGTGATCAGCGGTCAGGTTCTTACATGGTTCAGGAAAAAGACAATGCCGGTTTTTACACACGCCCTTAGTAAGCTGCTTTTTACAAGATGGGAGACGAAAATCGGCAGTAGGACCGCCTACATCATGGATGTAGCCCTTGAAATCTTTATCCTTAGTCATATGAACTGCTTCTTTTAGAATAGATTCATGGCTTCTGGTCTGCAGGATTCTTCCTTGATGGAATGTCAGGGCACAAAAGCTGCAGCTACCGAAGCAGCCGCGGTTGCTTGTAAGGCTGAACCTGATTTCCTCCAGGGCGGGGATTCCTCCCTCCTTCTCATACATAGGATGATAACTTCCGGTATATGGAAGATCATATACATCATCCATTTCCTCCTGTGTAAGAGGCAGTGCCGGCGGATTCTGGATCACATAGCCCTTGTTCCCATAGGATTCGGCCATAGTACCGGCAGTGAAGGGATCTGTATTCTGATACTGGACAGCAAAGCTTCTGGCATAGGCCTGTTTGTCTGTCTGCACCTCCTCAAAGGATGGAAGCACAATGGGTTCATAGGTGCGGGATAAATCTTTACATTTATAGACCGTTCCTGCCACATACGTGATCTCGCTGACTGGAATCCCACTGTCCAGTGCCTCTGCTATCTCAATAATTGAGTGTTCTCCCATTCCATAGGAAATCAGGTCTGCTCCAGAATCTATAAGAACGCTGTGCTTTACTTTATTTTCCCAATAATCGTAATGTGCCATCCTTCTCAGACTTGCTTCGATTCCACCCAGAATAATGGGAGTTTTCTTAAAAGTCTGACGAATCAGATTACTGTACACAATAGTAGCACGATCCGGGCGTAAACCCATTTTACCGCCAGGAGAATAAGAATCCTTCTGGCGGTGCTTTTTTGCAACTGTGTAATGATTGACCATGGAGTCCATATTACCGGCAGTAACTAAAAACCCAAGACGAGGCTCTCCGAATACGGCAATACTCTCCTTTTTCCGCCAGTCTGGCTGCGGAATGATTCCCACCCTATAACCATGACGCTCAAGAATGCGGCTGATGATAGCGCTACCAAAAGAGGAGTGGTCTACATAGGCATCTCCTGTTACATAGACAAAGTCCACCTGATCCCAGCCTCTGGCCTCCATATCTTTTTTATCAACTGGTAAAAACTGTGACATTTAAAAACTCTCCTATGAAATACAGCTCTTCCCCGGCTGATGCCCCACATTGTGGTAAACTGCCTGGGCGCGGTAACCTTCCGCGATGATATCAAGCTGTCTGTGAAATCGTTCCAGTTGCTTCAGGTCCTTGGTACGGAAAACCCGAAGAAATTCTGCCTGAATCTTAATTACCTCTCGCTCGCTGGAAACACGGTAAAGGTTTTCTATATTATTAAGAATATCTTTTACAAGATTAGACTGCATCTGTGAAGAGTTCTGGGCGTCCATAATCTCATCCCGCACAGAGGACATCTCCTGATCCAGCAAAATAATAGCATCTGCAGCATTTGTCAGACGTTCAGCCACATGAGGCGGCATGTCCCCTTTATACTTATACTGAAGGGAATGCTCAATAGTAGCCCAGAAATCCATTGCCATAGTACGGATCTGTATCTCTGCCTGAAGTCTTCGCGGACCATTTAGGGTTTCTACTGTATAATAAATAATAAGATGAAGGCTTCTGTAGCCACTCTGCTTTACATGCTTCAGATAATTCTTCTCACTCTTAATGGTCATATCTGACCGGTTCTGAATCAGAGAGGCTACTGTTTCGATATCCTCCTCGAACTGGCAGATAATACGGATTCCCGCAATATCTTCTATTTCTTCTTCCATACGTTCCATAGGAATATGCTTGCGCTGCATTTTCTCCAGAATACTGGATACACTTTTTACGCGTCCGCTTACCTGTTCAATGGGGGAATACAGATCATTCTCTCTGTGTTCACTGATAATATGTTCAAATTTGACGATCATTTCCTGAACCGCCAGCTCGTAGGGGCATAAAATGCTTCTCCATAACTGTATTTCCATATAATTCGCTCCTTACAAATATGGACAATGTAACAAAAAGCTGCCCATATATTTTTTCATTATAGCATATATTTCTAAAAAAATGTAATCAATATGGTATTTTTTTCACTTTTTTCTCCATTGCCAATAAAACATAATAGGGATTTACGCTTAGCTCCTTTATTCCCTGGGGATTTACATAGATTCCAAGGTGAAGATGAACAGGAAATTTACCTGCTGTTCCTTTTTCACCGTATCCAGTGTTTCCCATAAATCCAAGGATCTGACCTGCCTCTACCTTTTCCCCAACCTGAAAATTCTTTTCATAGGATGCCAGATGAGCATAATAAAAATAACCTCCGTGAGGAGAACGGATTCCGATCCGGTATCCCCCGAGAGGAAGCCATCCGATTTTTTCCACATTGCCAGAGGTCATTGAGATCACAGGATAAAATCCGGATTGAGAAATTTTTCCAAAGAGATCACAGCCTTCGTGCTTCCGGCTTCCACCATAGCTTCGGTCTGCTCCGAAGGTGTTTTCGTAAAAAATCTCTTTAGAAATCTCTCTGTTCTTTCTGGCTGGAATGGGAAATACTTCCAAATCTTTCCAGATCGCCAGATAGCAGCTTCTCAAAGCATAGTATGCTTCTGGTTTAAAACGTAGATAGGCTTCGTTACTTCCGGAAAGAACCTTTGGATGAAATTTTCCATTTAGCATAGTTGCAGTAAGAAGATCGGCAAATTCTCTCTCAGTGTTCTCTTTATTCCGCAGCTCTGCGTAGAGCTCAGGTGTCAAAGCCTGTTCGCGAAAGTTCTCTGTAAAACAGATATCCGCTTTTAACAGGGAAGCCCGGCTTCTTTGCTGAATAAAATTCTGAAGCAAGGTAAGCAGAAGCAGAAGAAAAAACAGAAGGAGCAATTGTTTTCCGGTCTCTCTTTTCATGGCATTTCCTCTCTTTTAACATATGGAAAAAATGCAGAAGGCAGTTATTGCATAAAATGTCCTGCCATATATCAGAAATTCTGTCAGGCAGGATTCTAACCCTCAGATAATATATGAAGAAATGCATAAAATAGAACAAAAAAATCAGCTGCACGGGAAATATTTTCCTGTACAGCTGACAATAGCAGTTATCAATCCTTCAGATTCTTCAGAACTTCTGTAAGATACTCCCAAACACGTTTCACAGAGCACATATCCAGTCGTTCTTTATATGTGTGTATATCAAGAATATCCGGTCCCAGTGAGGTGCAATCCAGATTCTCTATTCTTTCGTAGAAAAGGCCGCATTCCAGGCCTGCATGAATGGCAATTACGCTTAAATCTTTACCATACATGTTCTTATATACTTCTACCATTTTGTCGCGGAGGGGGGAATCTTTACGATATTCCCAGGCTGGATAAGCCCCCTCTGTCTCATATTCGCCACCCAGAAATTCAGTCAGGTACTGAATTTTATGGGAAAGAGCTTCTTTTGCTGTTCCAACGGAGCTTCGGATGCTGGTCTGAACAAAGAGCTCATCTCTGTATAGCTTCAGAATTCCCGGATTGCAGGAGGTTTCTACCAGTCCCTCGATGGTGCCACTCATTTTCTTAACACCAAAAGGCATGTTCATTAAGTAAAAGATTACCTTCTCCTGACTGGTAGGATGGAGAACCTGGGCATCTTCATTACCTTCTTCTGTTATCTGAATAGTGATGTTATCATCGGTGCCGGTATATTCTGTCCGGAAATCATGCTGCATCTTTTGGGCAAGGTCTGTAATTGCATGGATTTCCTCAGGAAGGACAAGAATAGATGCCTCACATTCCTTCGTAATAACATTATCCTGCTGCCCTCCTTCCAGTTCTTTAAGGGCATAACCACATACATCTGCAAGCTCATAGAGAAACTGTCCCATAAGAATATTGGCATTTGCACGGCTTTTGTGAATTTCTGCGCCGGAATGGCCACCTGTAAGTCCACATATTTTTACAGACACTTTCCTGCCGGAGGCTTCCACGCGCTGAACTGGAAGGTAAGAATTTCCGGCAATACCGCCAGCACAGCTTACCCACAGGCACCCCTCTTTCTCAGAATCAAGATTAATCATTCGTCTGCCTTCTAAAAGGCTGCAATCGAAACCATCTGCTCCCAGAAGCCCTGTCTCCTCATCTACAGTGAACACTACCTCTAGCGCGGGATGAGGTAAATCTGTGCTGTCAAGAAGTGCAAGTCCATAAGCAACTGCAATTCCGTCGTCTCCCCCAAGGGTAGTTCCTTCTGCTGATAAAAAACCATCCTTTACAACCAGCTTCAGCCCGTCCTTTGTGAAATCATGCTCTACCTCAGGTTTTTTGGCGCAAACCATATCCATATGTCCCTGAAGGATAACTGTAGGTGCATTTTCGTAACCGGGAGCAGCTGGCTTATAAATTACAACATTATTCATATCATCCTGCACATATTTTAAATCATGCTCCCTTGCAAAATCAACCAGATAATCACTGATCTGCTTGGTATTTCCTGAGCCATGGGGAATTCTGCAGATTTCTTCAAAATAATGGAATACACTTTGTGGCTCGTAGTTCTCTAAAACTGCCATTAAAAAATTACCTCCTGGATTCATAGTGATTTATATTAAATTTGTAATTAAACCTGAATTTTAAATATATATTTTATATATAAGTTTTTGTGAGGTCATAATGAAGAAAAAAATATCTTTGCTTCTCATTTTCCTGCTTCTGATTTTTCTTCTGTGCTTTCCTTCAGAAGCTCTCGCAGCATCCCAAGAGGGATTGCGATTATGGCTGGATACCCTTCTTCCAACCCTTCTGCCTTTTCTTATCCTTACAGGGATTCTTATCCGCACAGACAGGATTACGAAAATTTTACATCCAATTGCCCCTTTTTTCAAGGTGGTTTTCGGACTTTCTCCTGGAGGGGCTTATGTATTTATCCTGGGTATGCTTACAGGTTATCCAATGGGTGCAAAGCTGGCAGCAGATTTATATTATGCGGGAAAAATCAGCAGACAGGAAGCGGAATATTTACTAACCTTCTGTAATAATCCCAGTCCTGCTTTTCTGATTACTTACGTAGGAAGGATTTGCCTGGAAGGAAAAATACACACAAAAACTCTTATTGGAATATTATTATTGACAGATATGCTCTGTATGGCTTTTTTTCGGTTTGCAGTCTTTAGAAGAAAAGAACATAAGGAATTTTATTCCCCTAACCTCTTAGCTGTGGAAAATACAGACACTGGATTGTTACTGGATACAGTTATTATGAGTAGCTTTGAAACCATGACAAAGCTGGGGGGATATATACTTTTGTTCTCTGTTTTATCTGCGGCAGTCGGACATTTCTGGTTCCTTCCTGCTACCGGAAAATATATTTTTCTTAGCGCTCTGGAAATAACCACAGGTCTGCATAGTCTGCAAACAGCTGACATTTCATATTCTTTTCGTGTATTTCTGGCCTTTTGCATGAGCGCATTTGGCGGTTTCTGCATCATGGCACAAACAAAAAGCGTACTTGGAAAAGAACTCTCCTTTCATCAGTACGCTTCTGCTAAATGTATGAATGCAGCTATTACGGCTATACTCACACTAATATTCTTATTATAAAATATGATCTGCTAAATATAAGCTGCAGAATTAGTTATCTCCGATCTCATCCAGCAGTGCTTCATCTTCCTTGGATGCATCTGCGTCAGCAGTCTGATAAGAACCAGACATAGCTGCTGCCTGAGCTGTCTGTGGTGCAAGCTCCTGACGGTTATGATTTACAACATCCATACAAGCCTGAAGAGCATCAATAAATCCTTTATACTTGCCACCAGCATCTTCAAGTGTCTGTGTAAGAACAGAACCGATGTTCGCCATCATATCGTCTGTATATGTGATCGCACTGAGACGAATGCTGTTAGCATCCTGTGTAGCAGAGTCAAGAATCTCCTGTGCCTGACGGTTCGCTGCGTTAATAGTCTCATTTGCCTGAGCATATGCCTTCTGCATGATCTCATGCTGGGTAACAAGCTCCTGGGCTTTATTCTGTGCATCAGCGATCAGAGCGTCAGCCTTAGTCTGTGCATCCTCAAGGATAGCATCTTTATTGCTGATAATCTTCTGATAACGCTTAATCTCGTCCGGTGTCTTAAGACGAAGCTCACGAAGGAGTTCTTCAATCTCTTCCTTATTCACTACAATCTTAGTTGTAGAAAGTGGCTGGTATTTACAGCTGTCTACATACTCTTCGATTTCTTCAATGATCTGTTCAATTCTGCTGCTCATAGTAAACTCTCCTTATTCTATTTCTTCAAATCGTGCATCTTCTTCTTAACAGCTTCGGTAATTTCTGGCGGAGCAAATTTACTCAAATCGCCATCATAGCCCGCTACCTCTTTCATAATAGTAGAGCTAAGGTATGCATATTCCAGGCTTGTCGTCAGAAACACGGTGTCAACATCCGGTGCAAGTACCCGGTTAGTCTGCGCCATCTGCAGTTCAAATTCGAAATCTGTAACTGCACGAAGCCCACGCACGATTACCTGTGCATGATTTTCTCTGGCAAAGTTCACAGAAAGACCTTTAAATGCCTTGATTTCTACATTCTCCATGTCTTTCGTTGCCTTTTCTAGTATATTAACACGTTCTTCAACAGAAAACAACGGACTTTTTGCAGAATTATGCAAAACTCCAACGATTACTTTGTCGAAAGATACGCTTGCCCGTCTGATTATGTCCAGATGACCATAAGTAGCCGGATCAAAACTTCCTGGATAAACAGCTATTACCATGTATTATTCTCACTTTCCCCGGCATAAAAAGATATGCTTGTTGGTTTTATATTCTTTGGAACGTAGCTGTCTGTAGCCTAAATCTTCCACATAACTAAAATCTGTAGCAAGGTCTGCTTCTATGACGATCAACGTATTCTCATCAAGAATACTGCTGGTCTCCAAGTATTCCAGCACCTGACGCTCCAGCTCATGATTATATGGCGGATCCATAAATATGCAGTCAAAAATGCCCTTTCCCTCTAAAGAACGAAGGGCCTGCAGCACGTCCATGTTCAGCAGTTTACCACTATCTGCAAGTTTTGTAAATGTAAGATTTTCTCTTATGCAGGTACATGCCTTGGGGTTTTTCTCAACAAAAACAGCCTGAGCAGCTCCACGACTTAATGCTTCAATACCGATGGCGCCACTGCCGCTGAACAGATCCAGAAATCGACAGTCCAGAAGTTGAGGCTGAAGAATATTAAAAAGAGTTTCTTTGATGCGGTCTGTAGTGGGGCGTGTTTCCATACCCGGTACAGTCTTAAGGTTTAGTCGCCTTGCTTTTCCTGCGATGACTCTCATTTCAGATTCAATCTCCAATCCAGATCACCACGAGCCAGTCCCAGAATAAGAAGCTCTGCTGTAGCAATATTGGTTGCTACAGGAATATTATACTGGTCACAGCGCTTAACAATTGCTGTGATGTCTGGTTCCTTCAGATCTATCATAACAGGATTATAGAAAAGTATTACCATATCCAAATCCTGTCTCTCTACCATTTCCATGAACTGCTTATCGCCTCCGATACTGCCCGGTAAAAATTTATGGACATGAAGACCGGTAGCTTCTTCAATTCGTCTTCCTGTAGTGCCGGTAGCATAAACCTCATGCTTAGCCAGGATGTTCTTATAAGCAATACAGAAATCTTCAATGAGAACTTTTTTGCTATTATGTGCAATGATACCTAAGTTCATAGTTCACCTCTCCCATTTTTTTCTGTTTATGGTAATAAGTATAGCAAATCAACAAAAAAAGTGCAAGAAAAACGTGTGAATATATACACAATTCATTATTTGTTAAGAATTTGTTTTTAAATGACGTATTGATTTATCTGGTTTTTTATATTTTATTGTGCAAATTAGCTCCGTATTCTACCGCTACGCTTCTTTTTTTAGTCTTATTACATGAAAATCCTTCTGTATAAATATATGAATACGCTCGATTTTCAAAATATCCACACATTTAAAGATAAAATTCTCACAATTTCTTTTTATATGTAAAAAAAATATAACAACCACTTTTACACCATTTTATTTCTCCATTTTCTTCATTTCATCAAACAACTTATCATCAGAAACATGGCAATAGAGATTCATTGTCATTTGCAGTGAACTATGTCCCAGAATTCTCTGAAGTGTTTTAGGGGTCATATCATTTTCAATCACATTATGTATTGACTCAAGTATGACCATTTCATGAAAAGGCTGGTTCTTTTTAGATGGAAATACCAAATTCGTAAAATTTGTATCCTTATATTTCTGCACTGTAGATGTATTTAATGTCTTTATGATACTGAGGATATCCCAGCAATACTTGCTATCCCTGATACCTTATTCTTTCTACCAGCGTTTCCTTTTTCA
>CAKRVL010000020.1 GCA_934408705.1 uncultured Blautia sp.
ATAGGGGATTGGTCAAATGGTATGATAGGGGTCTCCAAAACCTTTGGTGGGAGTTCGATTCTCTCATCCCCTGTTTCTTAGAACACTGAAATGTCTTAAAAATTAGGACTTTTCAGTGCTTTTTTTATTACAAAGGAATCGAAAACACAATAAGATATTAAACTGTAAGTTTAATGACAATAAATTTGTTTTGTGATAAAGTATTGTATAGCAAAAGAAAAGCGGTACTTAATACCGGGAAAGGAAATGAGAACTATGTTTACAGCACATATTGCTAGTTACCAGAAAGAAGAACGCAATCAGAAAGCTATGCTCGAACGAAAATGTGAGCACAGTCTATTTAGTGTCTTTTTTAATAGGATAGGCAATATGGGTGAAGGAACATGGCATAGGATAGAGCCAGATTAGAATTGGGTAATATGCTATATGGATCATTTCGAACCGCTTATCTTGTGTGAAGACACATTAAGATAGGCGGTATTTTTATGTATTGCTTCATTAACTCAATTGGCAGAGTAACCGGCTTTTAACCGGTAGGTTATGAGTTCGAATCTCATGTGGAGCACCTATCGAGTGACCTTATCTGGGAAAGGAGAAGAATATGTTTGAAATTAAAGGAAAGGTAAATACAGCATTCTGTTATGCGAAAGTCATAGAGGACGAAGCTGTCGCTCAGGTTCGAAGAATGTGCGATTATGAATTCACCCAAGGTTCCAGAATTGCAATTATGCCGGATGTTCATGCAGGTAAAGGCTGTACCATTGGGACAACAATGACAATTAAGAGTCGAGTTGTTCCAAACATTGTTGGAGTAGACATTGGATGCGGCATGTACACTGTGAATTTGGGAAAAAGGACTATTGAGTTTGAAAGACTGGACGAAGCAGCACACTTTATTCCATCCGGAACGAATGTGTGGGATGGAAGGCAGGAAAGGTATGATCTGACCGGACTACGATGTTATTGTTATTTAAAGGATGCTAAACGACTGGTGAGAAGTCTTGGAACACTGGGCGGAGGTAATCATTTTATTGAAGTGGATGAAGCAAAAGATGGAACAAAATATCTAGTGATCCATTCCGGAAGTCGAAATCTTGGGAAACAGGTAGCTGAATTATATCAGCAATTAGCAGTCGAACTACATTCTGGCAAAGAAGAATATTTTAAGAAACGGGACGCTCTTATAGCAGAGTATAAGGCTGCTGGGCGAAGAAGTGAAATCCAGAAGGCACTAAATCAGCTTCATTGGGAGAAAAAGGAGTCACAAATTCCAGAAGATTTATGTTATTTGTATGGAACTTATTTGGAAGATTATCTGCATGATGTAGCCATTTGTCAGGAATTTGCTCGCAGAAATAGGGAGCTTATGGCTAAAATCATTATTGAAAGAACTGGACTGGAAGCAGGAGAGGCATTTCATACAATTCACAATTATATTGATACTAAAGAGATGATTTTAAGAAAGGGAGCAATTGCAGCTCACAATGGGGAGAAGGTTCTAATTCCAATAAATATGAGGGACGGAAGTGTTCTTGGCATTGGAAAAGGAAATATTGAGTGGAATTATTCTGCACCTCATGGAGCAGGAAGAATTATGTCTCGTTCAAAGGCAAAAGAGTCTTTAAATATAGAAGAGTATAAGAAGTCTATGTCTGGAGTATATACAACTTCCGTGAATGAGGCAACATTAGATGAAGCGCCGATGGCATATAAATCCCTTGAAGACATTATTGATGTAATTCGAGAATCCGTGGATGTAATCGAGGTAATGAAACCAATCTATAATTTTAAGGCCAGTTAAGTCCGAGCTTTCTGTTTTGGGATTAACTGCCAGAACAGGAGAAAAAGTAAATGTTAAATGTTCCAATCATTGATATGGCAGCAACAGGCAAGAGGATTGCCGCATTGCGTGATGCTGCAGGATTAACAGTAAGGGATTTACAGGATATTTTGGGGTTCGCAAATCCACAGGCAATTTATAAGTGGCAGCATGGAACTGCATTGCCCACATTAGATAACCTGGTAATTTTAGCCAATGCATTTGATGTTGCAATGGATGACATTATTGTAGTTGAAGATAAGGCTACTGTTCATGTTGGTGCATGAAGGGAAGAAAGTAGACTGGTTAAACTCCAGGTTAAATGAAAAAGCAGGTTTTCTATGCTACACTTTTTACATAAGAAACAGGGAGGAATGGTAAAGATGGAACAGAGAAAATATATGAATATTTCCAGGCTAAAGACCAAGGATTTACCGGGATTTCGTATTGGCGATCATATTGTTGTACAGGAGAAAATTGATGGTGCCAATTTCTCTTTTCGGTATGATGTAGAGAATGATAGGATTTGCTCTTTTAGCCGCAGGTTCGAGCTGAATGAGGAAAATAATCTTTCGGGTGCATGGGAGTGGTCGCAGAAACTAAATAAAGAGCAAGTTGTGAAAGTTTTGGGAAATAAACTAATTTTGTTTGCAGAATGGCTGGTGCCACATACAGTGAAATACCCTGAAGAAAAATATTACAATGCGTATTGTTTTGATGTAAGAGATGCAGAAACAGGTCTGTATCTTCCTCAGGAACAGGTGGCGGAAATTGTTCATGAATTAGGATTAATTTACGTTCCGGTTTTTTATGATGGTCCTTTTACTTCATGGGAAGACCTTGAGGCTCTGGTTGGGAAAACAGAACTAGGTGGTGAATATGGAGAAGGAATTGTGATAAAAAACATGACGCGTTTGAATGATCCAAATGAGCGTTTTCCATTTTACACAAAAATTGTAGGAGACACTTTCGCTGAGAAAAAAACAGTTCACAGAATGAGTATCGAGCAGATTAATGTAAAAAATGAAAAACAGTTAATTGCAGATTCTGTTGTTACTATTGCCAGGGTGAGGAAAATAATCTTAAAGATGGTAGATGAAAGAGAAATACCTGAGAATTGGAAAGCGTTAGATCAGAGGATAATTATGAGAAAATTGAGCAGCGCAGTCTATTACGATTGTGTCAAAGAAGAACCAGAAACAGTGGAACAGGTGGGCAAAGAGTTTGGGAAATTTGCATCTATCGCGGCGAGAAATTGTCTGCTGGAGCTAATGCAGGAAAATATATAATTCTAAAATTTTCCTATAGATAACGGATAGAAAAGGATGTGAAACGATGGAACAGAAGCAGTATTTAAATATTTCCAGACTGAGAGATGATGATTTACCTGATTTTCATGTAGGTGACCATATTATAGTGGAAGAGAAGATTGACGGTGCAAATTTTTCTTTTCGCTATGATGCAGAGAAAGATCAGACCTGTTCCTTCAGCCGTAGAGTTGAACTTCACGCGAAGAATACTCTTTTTGGAGCATGGGAATGGTCACAGAAGCTGGATAAGAAAAAAATAGCGGAGGTTTTAGGAAACAATCTGATTATGTTCGCAGAATGGCTCGCACCACATACCGTAAAGTATCCAGACGAAAAGTATTTTAATGCATACTGTTTTGATATTATGAATGCGGAAACAGAGCAGTATCTTCCCCAGGAACATGTGAAAAAGATAGTTCAGGATTTGGGACTGAGCTATGTTCCGGTTTTTTATGATGGTCCATTTACTTCTTGGGAAGCGCTTGAAGATCTTGTTGGACGAACAGAATTGGGCGGTGAATATGGAGAAGGAATTGTAATAAAAAATATGACGCGTCTGAATGATCCGGACGAGAATTTTCAATTCTATGTAAAAATCGTCGGAGAGGCATTTAAAGAGAAAAAGGCAATCGGCGGATGGGGCATGAAGATGCTGGATCATAAGCACGAAAAGAGTGTGGAACAGGAGCTTACCGAGTCTGTTGTCACAACAGCAAGAGTAAGAAAACTGATCCTGAAAATGGTGGACGAGCAGGAATTGCCTATAAACTGGAAAGAGCTTGATCAAAGAAAAATTATGAGAAAACTAAGCAACGCAGTATACTATGATTGTGTAAAAGAAGAGCCAGATACGGTGGAGCAGGTTGGAAAAGAGTTTGGGAAATATGCTGCCATAACTGCGAGAAGTGAATTAAATGAGCTTATGAAAATCATGTAAATTTTGAACAAGATTTACTAGCTGGACATAAATGAGTGGCTGTTTTGACTACGTCTGAGTAGTAGTTGAAGCAGCCGTTATTTTGTACGTGGAAAAATACTATGGGAGGATAATACAATGTCAAGAGGGGAACAATTAAACTACGCGTTCAATGACATTTTTCAACACATCTAATACAATTATTCTTATACAAATCCACATGAATCAGATACTGTAAGTGCAAAAGCAGAGTTCGCAATATGGGCAAGGATTGGCTTTAATGAATAGAAAATATATTTTAGGCAAGGATGGGCAGTACGCGTATATCACATCGACGAATAGAGTAACCAAAACCAAATTAATGGAAGAAGCTACTGTTTTCACGAAAGAGAAAGCGCAGAAGATGTTAAAGTGGGCTAATAGGAAGTTGAAAGGCTTCACTATGGTACAGGTGAACGAACCGGCTCTTACTAGCACAAAGGAAGAGAATAGAGAAATTGGAAAATGTGCTACTTCAAGAAAAGTGTTTTCACAGGAAGCGCGAAACGATATATACGAACGGACGAGGGGGAAATGTGCGCTGTGCGGAAAATTTGTACGCTTTGATTTGTTTACAATAGACCATATTATTCCACTCGCGAAAGGCGGAACTAATGACATTGAGAATCTTCAGTGTACCTGTAAACCTTGTAATGCCATGAAACAGGATTTTTCAGAAAAAGAATTTCTGGATAAGATGATTAAAATTTTAGCGTATCAGTCAAAGAAAAAAGCGAATAGAATGTACAAGAAAAAGATAAAGAGGTTGTGTAAGTCATTGTAAAGAGAACATAAAAAGGTTAAGCCATGAATTACTGATGAATTTCGAAGGTTTATAAATGAGAAAGTTGTAACTGGAAAAATTGAGAAAGAAAATTAGGAGAGGATTTTACTATGCTTGATAGACGGGAAAAAAATATTGAAGTATTTGAGAACTCTATGAGTATGATGAAAAATAATATAAAGCTGAAGCAGGCAGTCGCAGATTCTATTCGCAGGCAGACGGTATATTTAGAGCCGGATGCTATTGCAATTTCCGAGAATCAGAATTTAAACTGTAAAACTGTTATTTCCCAAGAGAGAAGTTTCGAAGCTGCTTCAAAATATGCAAGGGAAGGAAAAAAAGTCTGCGTTCTTAATTTTGCATCTGCGACAAACCCTGGCGGTGGGGTGACTCGGGGAAGTACGGCGCAGGAGGAGTGTCTCTGCAGATGCAGTACCTTATATCCATGTTTGAACAATGATAAAATGCGGGAGTTATTTTATAATCCTCATCGGAAGGCAGAGGATCCCTTATATAATGACGATTGTATATATACACCTGATGTTACCGTTTTCAAGACAGACACTTCAGTTCCGGAAAAATTGGCTGAGAAGGATTGGTATCAGGTGGATATTCTGACTTGTGCAGCACCAAATCTTAGAAGAAAACCAAGCAACAGCATGAATCCTTACGCGGGGAGGACTGCTGCGAAGATTCGTAATAGCGATTTATATAATCTTCTTGTAAAGCGAATTGAGCATATATTTCAAGTTGCGGCTGTTAATGAGACAGAAATTCTTGTGCTGGGAGCATTTGGTTGTGGAGCATTTTGTAACCCTCCAATGATTGTGGCCAGGGCCTTTCGAAATGTTCAGGAAAAGTATACAGGATATTTTGACACAATTGAATATGCAGTGTTTTGCAAAAAAAATGAAACAGAGAATTATGATGCGTTTTGTAGAGAATTTCCAAAGACAAAATTAAAGTCATAGAAAATATATATTATAATGTCAATTTTGGGGGAATATGACTAAAGAGAATGGAGATGAGTAGTCATGGCTGTGTACATAACGGGAGACTGTCACCGTGAGTGGAGAAAGATAAGGTTATTTAGTGCTCTGCGAAATTTGACTGAGGAAGATTTTATTATTGTATGCGGTGATTTTGGAATTTGGGATGCTTCAGATGGGTACGAGAGGAAAGAACTTAATAAGTTGTCTGAAATTAAGCCAACCGTGGTATTCGTATCAGGAAATCATGAAAATTTCGACCGGCTTTATAGTGACGAGTTTAAAACAATAGATTTTTATGGAGGAAAAGCGCAGAGAATACGAGCCAATATTTATCATTTGCTGAGAGGATATGTATTTGAATTTTGTGGGAAGAAATTTTGGGCCTTTGGAGGAGCAAACAGTCATGATGTAGAGGATGGAATTCTTGATCCAAACGATTATGAATCGCCAGGTGAATTCGGGAAAGTTGTGAAAAAATGGCAAAAAGAAAATAAGATGTTTAGGATCATAGGCGTGTCTTGGTGGGAGCGGGAGCTTCCAACAGAGGAAGAGATGAACAGGGGAAAGGAAGTACTGGCTGCGAATAAGAATCAGGTTGATTTTATTATTTCTCATTGCTGTCCCCAGCAGGTAGCAGCAGCTTTTTCATGTGGCTTGTATAAAGTGGATCGATTGACAAATTATTTCGATGAGATTATGGAAAATACAAAGTTTACCCGGTGGTATTTTGGCCATTATCATGATGACAGAGTGATTATGGGGAAATTTGTTATGTTGTATGATTCATTTGAGCGGGTAGTGTAGCGGGAAATCACGAATAAAACAGGAGAATTGCAGGGGATGTGATCACCAGATGTATACAGGAATTATTTATGAAAAGCAGGATTTGAGCAAACTATCCTGGGAACAAATTTCTTCCGTAGGCTGGATAGGCGGTTCTTTTTTGAAGGCTGTGGATTTTCAGAAAAAGTCTTTTCGATATTATAAGTTGTCTTGTTACGATTCTACAAAAGGGATTGTAGGACATGAGAGTGTGAATGAGTTAATTGCAGACAGGTTATTGAATATACTTGGCATTCCCCATGTGCATTATCAGCTGGTAAATGCCAGCATCAAACTGGAAAACAGAATTGTTGATACCTGGCTTTGTGCTTCCGAAGATTTTCGGGAAAAGGAAGAAAGTAAGATTTCTTTTGATATTTTTTATGAGTTGGAAAAAAATGAAGGAGAAACACCGCTTTCGTTTTGTATTCGAAATGGATGGGAAGATCAGGTTTACGAAATGTTGCTGGTGGATTTTTTGATTTTGAACAGAGACCGTCATGGGGCAAATTTGGAAGTAGTAAAAAATAATCGGACAAGGGAATTCTATCTGGCACCTTTGTTTGATCATGGATTATCTCTATTATTCAGTTGCCATGATGAGGCAGAAATCAGAAATTATAATGTGTTAGAGGATAAGCCAGTGCAGTGCTTTTGGGGAAGCTGTTCGGCAGCAGGAAATCTGGAGCTAATTCCAACAGGAAAACTTCCGAAGGTGAATCCTCTTCAGAAAAAACACAAGGCAGAATTGCTCATTGGACTGGAGCAGATTATGCCATACTGTTTTATGGAAAAAATATGGGAAATGCTATGGAAGCGGTGGGAAATTTATGAAGATTTTTGCAATCAAAGAAAGCAGTGACAATTCTGAGACGGCGGTGTATGGCTGGCTTATTTATTTTGAAGAGAAAAAAGAGTTTCAGGTTAGACTTTGTGAAGAAATAGATTATTGGGAGTGTCCCCTTTTTCTTTCTTCTTTTGTGAAAAAAAGAGAATATGTGTTGGATGCCCATTGGAGCAGGGCATGGGTGCAGCAGAGAATCCTTCCCTGGGAACGTCAGAATCTGCAGGCGATTTTAATGAAAAATCAAATGGAAGAGTATGATGAATATGAACTTTTGTTGTGTACACAGGGACACTGTGGACAGGATGATTGTTATTTAGAACTGCAAAATTAGATTATATAAATGAATTTTTTTAGTAATTGGTGAATGAAAAAATATATCAAAATGAAAAAAGTTTTTAGACGTATTGTATTGACAAAAGAAGGCTTATGTGATATGTACGCATACTCCCCGAAGGTTTTGGAGGGGTTCCAGAGAGAAAAAAACAGGTTACTGAAGAAAAATTTTTAGAGGAAATATGTAGCGGAGAATAACGTCGGTAAGCTATACTATACTCATCTCGAGAGAAATATAGAAGTACTTCTTCAAATAACTGAATCAAAATCAGATGAGGTGATGTGAAGCAAAGTAAGGCAATGTAAGGTAATGCGAAGTAATGCAGCGCGATGCTGCTATAAGTAACGTAATGTAGAGCAAAGCAAATGTAATGTAGGGCCTCGTAAAGCAGAGTGATGTCAGGTAATCGGTAACTGCTGTTATTGATTGATCAGATGGAGGCTGCAAAATGAGCAATGTTGTTGAAAAAGAGAAAAGAAACACATCTGGATTTACCCCGGAGACTGTGAAGGAAAATATGTGCCATTTTATGGATAACGAAAATCTGAGTATAGCTAATATGCAGATGATTGCAGGAACGGAAACTGTGCAGGCTGTTTACTACTGGATGAAAGGAGAGAGAGTTCCTAGTATTGATGCATTTTATTCCATTTGTACTGCATTTTGCAGTAAGAAAGTACACATCGAGGACTTTCTGAAAGAAGATGGAATTCCCTTGAAAGTGGATAAGAAGAATGCCAAATGGACAAATCTTTATTGCGAAAACAGCAAGTAAAATAGTAAAAAAGCGTTCCCTTTGAAGGAAAAAGGGAACGCGCCAGTTCAAAATTTTCAACCTGTGCGTTAAATGACAGCTTGAAATTCACTTGTTATAATAAAATTGAATTAGAAAATTCCACAATGCAATGGTGATGCAGCTTAATGTAATGTGAAGAAAAAGATTAAGGAGGAAGGCTAAGATGGAGAGATCGGATTTAGCGAGGCGCATGAAGCAGTATGAAGCGGTTCCAAAGACTGTTTTGATGCGTAGAACACCGGTGATCCTTCGGATTGATGGGAGATCCTTTCATACCTTGACCAGAGGATTTCACAAGCCCTTTGATAAGGTGTTGAATCTGTCTATGATAGACACTATGAGATTCCTATGTGAGAATATTCAGGGCTGTGTACTGGGCTATACGCAATCTGATGAGATCACGTTGGTTCTTGTCGATTACAAGAAACTTACATCAGATCCATGGTTTGGATATGAAGTACAGAAGCTATGTAGCATCGGAGCAAGTATGGCTACTGTTGGTTTTAACAATGCCTTTTCCAGACATGTGGAAGATTATGGACTGTACAACAGAGGAAGTATATTCTATAACAGATATCTGAACGTTCTGGAAGTAGGAGCGATGTTTGACTGTCGTGCATTTAACGTTCCACGGGAAGAGGTGACCAACAATATTTATTGGCGGCAGTTGGATGCAAGCAGAAATTCCATTCAGATGCTGGGACAGGCCCACTTCACCCATAAGGAACTGCAGAATAAAAACTGCAGTGAAATCCAGGACATGTTGATAACACAGAAAGGAATTAATTGGAACGATCTTCCGGTATATCAGAAACGAGGTACCTGTTGCGTGAAATGTAAAGGGCTTATGGAACCGGAAACAGATGACACAATGGATGATGTGGAAAGAAGCTGGTGGAAAGTAGATCTGAACATTCCCATTTTCAAAGGGGATGACAGGAACTATATAGAATGTCTGCTGGAACCAGAAGAGAAATGAGTGTAGGAGGAGATAACTATGGGACTGACAATTAAAAGAGCACGAGATGAGTTTTCATCACACATGACAGCAATTCAGAACCTGTACAATGAGGCAAAAAGAGATAACAGCATCAAGCGCGCAAGCTGTGAGGCTGAATTGGAGAGGACAAAGATAAAACTGAGAGAAACGGAGAAAAAACTGCAGGAAACAGAGAAGAAATACGATGATTTGCTGCAGGAAATAAGAAGTGTGTTTTCCTTTGTGAAAGAGAAAGAAGATTTAAGTAAAGATGTGGATACGACAGATGGATCTTCTGTTGGTAGTGAGAAGCAAGACGATTTCCCGGCTTTTGATGATGAAGATGACGAGAATGAGGATTTCCCGGCTGATAATGATGACATTGATGAGGCAGAATGGGTGTAGGAAACCTGAAATTACATAACAAAATGATGAAAAGAGGGGCATCACCCCTCTTTTCTATACCTGGAAACAACCAGAATCAGACACACAAACACAACAGCGAACAGTATTTGAATTCCCATACTGATTCGGATCTTTTCAAGCAGCTCAGGAGTAAGTGTATGGTGCCGGCTCAGAATTTCATTTACCTGTTCATACCAGTAGACAGGCAGAAACTGTGAAACCTTCAGAACTGATTTGTCCATCAGATTCATGGGAACGAAAACACCACAGAGGAAACACATGGAGAGAGAAACAAGGTTGGCTACGCCGCTTAAGATATTGCTGTTGGGAATAAACATTCCAATCAGATAGGAAAGGGACAGTGCGACGATCAGCATAAGCAGTGTATTCACTATATAATAGCCACGAAGTGCAGAGCCCAAAAAGGTATTTCCGTACATCATTGACACGCCCAGGATTCCAAGAAGCCACAGGAAAGCACCAATTACTCCCATAGCCAGCAGTCCTTCCAGGGACTGGCGTCTCACAGAAATGGCAGAAGCCTCCATCCTTTTCTGGATATCCCCTTTCTTAAAGGCCATAAGAATATATCCCATGGTATAGCAGAGTGCACCAAGAAAAAGATAAGGAATATAACGAAAATAATAGATATAAGGTACCTGGTCGCTGCTTGCAGAGTTAGAATAAAGTTTGGTAACAGGTTCATGAACCTCAGTTTTTACCCCTTGAATGGCTTCCTCCTGGGAAAAGCCAGCAGCCAGATAGGTTCGGATGGTATTGATGTAACTGTTGATCTGCTGATCCACATAATAGGAGCTGTAGGAGCCGGGAACCTTGGTTACCTTCAATGGCTCATTTTTCAAAAGGCAAGTCTCATAAAAATCAGCTGGAATCTGCACAATATACTCAACATTACGGTAAAAAAGATTTTCCTGAAGAGCTTCCGGATCTTTTTTCATGAGAATCACATTATGGATGCTGTCAAGATAATCAATGAATCCCTGTGCAAGAACACCCTGATCTTCCTGTACCACACCAATATTAATGCTGGCATTTGCATAAAGGCTGTTCTCGCTTTTTCCGGCAGCCATCTGCATAACCAAAGCCACGGAAAAGAAAATGCCGAGATATATAATGATCATCCCAATATTCTGACGTAAAATTTTCATATAGCATTTAAATACTGTCATAACTTTCCCTCCGAATCAGTAAAAAGGAAGCTGTCACCAAAATCACACTCATAGCAGCAAGGATAATCAGATTACGGTAGTAGCGTCCCAGATCATCATATACATTGATACAGTAAAAAGCGTCCGAGATAAGGGCTGCCGGGTTGATCCGGTTGACAAAAGGAGCATTCTTTTCTACCAGGTCCTTCATAGTATTGTTCATAAGTCCGGACAGAAAACTACAGACCATGGAGAAACCAAGAATAATACCAATCTTTACGCCCTCCTTCATTTTTCCAAGACTTCCCACAAAAAATCCAATAGAAACGCCGATGAGAGATCCGAAAAAAGAGATCAGCAGCATTGGTCCTAATTTTCCCTGAAAATCCAGCTTCAAAATATAACGAAGATAGATCAGAAGTACGATCACATCGAAATAGCCAAGTAAAAACGAAGCAATCTGTTCAGAGAGAATCAGCGTTAGCTTATGAGTAGGAGTGACACATCGTCTTGCTGCCAGTGCGGTAAGATTGGCCTGAAGGGTTATGGCAGAGCCAAATCCGATAAAGCAGCCATAGAGGCAGGTCATTGCGATTAATGCATAGAAAAACTGTACACTTCCGTTGATGGTATGACCGCCGAGGGAAACCTGGGTAATGGCCTCCTGCTGGTTTAACATCTGACGGATTCCCTTCCACAGACCAGAGGGGTGAGTACGGACAATCTGCTGGATGGTGTTTTTCCCTGTTTCGTAGCTGGATAAAACAGACTGAAGAATACTTTGTGGAATTCCATTTGCAACAACTGTGAGAGAAGGAGATTTACCAACATAATAAATTCCGGAAATCTGTTCATTCTCTAACCGGGAAAGTGCATCGGATTCAGAGAATTCCTGAGTGGAAATCAGATGATTTTCATTATTTTCCACCTGGTCCAGAAACATCAGGAATAAGGTATCTGGTTTCTTTTCTTTTACAATTCCAACCTGTACAGTTTCGAAATCGGCATCATTAATATTTCCAAAGGCAAAATAGAACATAGTTCCAAGAAGAAGTGGAAAAACAAGAGGCCAGAAGGTTGTGGCGAAATTCTTCACCTTCACCAGAAGGTTGTATTTGATCAAATGCAGCATAGTTAACCTCCTTAATCTCGCAGCTGTTTTCCGGTGATTTCCAGAAATACATCGTTTAAAGTAGGAAGCTGAGAGGAAACCTGTCCAAAAGGAATATCCTGGTTCTGCAGATAATTCAGAAGCCGGATCAGATTATGGCGTGCGCCGGTACAGCGGACTGTCAGAATCTGTTCTTCGTAATGAAGGTCAAATACATGGGGAAGGACACGGATATCTGCAAGGTTCGCAGGGGAAAGGGGAACAGCCTCGATAGTAATAGTTTCGCCGGTTTTGATCATTTTTTTCAATTCATCTTTGGTTCCGGACGCAATCACATGACCATGATCCATAATGGCAATTCTGGTACAGATCTGTTCTACTTCCTCCATGTAATGAGAAGTATAAATAATAGTGGAACCCTGTTCGTTCAGCTTCTGGATCCCTTCCAGGATCTTATTCCTGCTTTGTGGATCAACGGCTACAGTTGGCTCATCCATGATGATCAGCCGCGGTTTATGGGCGATTCCACAGGCAATGTTCAGTCTGCGAAGAAGACCGCCGGAAAGCTTTTTCGGCCGCATTTTCCGATAGTCATTCAGATCAGCAAAGGAGATGGCGTCCTCGACCAGCTCCTTACGTTTCTTTTTGTCTGAAACATAAAGCCCACAGAAATAGTCAATATTTTCGTAAACAGTCAGTTCATCAAAAACAGCAACATTTTGTAATACAATGCCTATCTGTTGTTTTACCTGATAATTATCCGGTCGCATGTCTTCTCCGAAAATGCGAATGACACCTTTATCGTATTTCAGGAGGGAAAGCATACAATTGATAGCTGTAGTTTTTCCGGAACCATTTGGTCCGAGAAGTCCAAATATTTCCCCTTCCGAAATATTCAGGTTCAGATGATCCAGCGCCACCAGGTCACCGTATCTTTTTACCAGATTTTCTATTTGCACAATATTAGCTGACATGATTGTCCTCCCTGAAAAATTCTGATGTCTTTTGCCACTCATTTGATACCCGGATTGCTACGCAGCTACGCTGCTCCCGCAATCCTCCAAATATTCGAAATCCACTGATTTACTGCGTAAATCACTACTTTCTCATATTTGGCGTGTCCCAAGTTCAAAAGCCTTATCGTGCAAGCACGAACAGCTTTTTGACCTTTGGACACTGGTATCATATTATGAGTTCAGTATAAAAGAAAAAAGGAAAAATACCTAGTGTGAAATGTCATTCCTTTTTTGTGACAAATGTCATAATGTGAGGATAGCTTCTTTACAGTGTATAGATTCGTATACTATAATGAAAAAAATGTTCTCGTAATTATTTCCGGAGAAAAGAAAGCAGGTGACAGTGTGGGATATTTTTTTGATTGTGGACTTCTGGTATTCTATGGGTTTCTGTCACTTTTTTTCATGTTGCCGGAAACGGGATTTCTGATTGCTTTTTTGTGTTGTGTCTGTCTGATCTGTTTTGGATATGTGTTGAAGCGAAAAGGACTGCGGGTGGCGGCTGATATTTTGTTTGGGCTTTTTGGGGCTGCAATTCCTGAAATCTATCTTTTTTATCCTTGTCTATTTTATCTGTTTTTTCATGAAAAATTGCCGGGAATGGCAGCAGCTGGTATTGCTTTTTTTGTGTGTCGTATGCCGGCAGCCTGGGGGAACAGAGGGCTTTTTGCAGCCGCAGGTGTGTTTGGATTTTTGCTGGCATTATTAATGGAGAGAAATACCAGAAGGACAGAGATTCTGGAGGAAGAGCTACGAAGAACCCAGGATGATTCTAAGGAGAGAAATCTTCTTCTTTCCCAGAAAAATAAGGCATTACAGGAAAAACAGGATTATCAGATTTATAACGCTACCTTAAAAGAGCGAAACCGTATTGCCCGGGAAATCCACGATAATGTGGGACATGTGCTTTCCAGGTCTATTCTGATGGTGGGGGCAGCCAGAACCATTAATAAAGAGCCTGGGATGGAGGCTATGCTGGAAAATCTGGAAAGCTCCCTGAATCATGCCATGAACAGTATCCGAAGCAGTGTCCATGATCTTCACGATGAGGCTGTAAATCTGGAAGAGGTGGAAAAAGGTCTTGTTAAGGAGTTTACTTTTTGTCCGGTGGAGATGACGTTTGATATGACACATGAGGTTCCTAAGGATGTAAAATATTGTTTTATCAGTATTACCAAGGAAGCCTTTGCAAATATTATGAAGCACAGCAATGCCACAAAGGTGCAGCTGATCCTCCGGGAGCATCCGGCACTTTATCAGTTGTGTGTAGAGGATAACGGAACAGGAGCTTTTTACGAGCAAGGGAATTCTGGCATGGGAATTGGAAATATGAAAGAGCGGGTGAAAGCTCTTGGAGGAACCATGCAGATTTCTGCAGATAAGGGATTTCGTATTTTTATTACAATTCCCAAGTAACTGATGTGACTGGAATAAGACAAAAAAGAGAGTTGGAAATGAGAATTATAATTGTAGATGATGACTGCCTGGTAGCAGGAGCCTTGAAAACCATTTTGGAAGTAAATGAGGATGTGGAAGTGCTGGACATAGGCTCAGATGGAAAACAAGCCTGCCAGCTTTACGAAAAATATGAGCCGGATGTGCTTCTTATGGATATCCGGATGAGGGAAATGGACGGCCTGGAGGCTTCGGAGCATATCCTGAAAAGGCATCCCAAGGCAAATATTTTACTTTTGACAACCTTTTCAGATGATGAATACATAGTAAAAGCATTGCGCCTTGGGGCAAAGGGTTACCTTTTGAAGCAGGATTATGGCAGCATTCTGCCGGCACTGCGGGCTGTTTATTTCGGACAGACGGTGTTTGGAACAGAGATCGTTTCCAAAATTCCAGATCTGTTGCAGGGTGAAAAAGAGTTTGATTATAGCAGTTACAGTATTAATGAGAGAGAATTTGAGATCATCGAGCTGATTGCCAATGGATACAGCAATAAGGAGATTGCAGCAGAGCTTTTTCTAAGCGAGGGAACAGTGCGGAATTATCTGAGCACCATCCTGGAAAAACTGCAGCTTAGGGATCGTACTCAGGTGGCTGTATTTTATTACCAGCATAGAAAAATAGGAAAAATGTAAAAAATTATTCACGCATATGAAGAAATATGTTATAATGGGCGCACTTAGCAGGTTACGGGTATCAGTACCCGTCAATAGACAAGGAGAACCGATTATGAGTGATTATGTAATTATTACAGATACATCTGCAGACATTCCTGCAACTGTTTTAGATAAAGGTCAGATCAGTCTGATCCCTATGGTATATCAGTTAAATGGAGAAGAATGTCCTCACAGGAATCCGGGAAGCTGGGACAGCAAGGCTTTCTATGATAAGCTCCGGGCTGGTGGAACGGGAAGCACATCCCAGATTTCTCCAGCTACATATACCGATTATTTTGAGCCATTTCTGAAGGATGGTAAGGATATTCTTTATATTTCTTTGTCCGGTGGCCTGACCTCCACCTGGCAGAGCTCTCATATTGCAGCTGCAGACCTGATGGAGGAATATCCGGAGCGAAAGATATCCTGTGTGGATTCACTTGCAGCTACAGGTGGACAGGGTATTCTGGTAATCCTGGCTGCCGAGAATCAGGAGAAAGGTATGTCCCTTGAGGAGAATACAGCATGGCTCGAGGAGAATCGCCTTCACATCTGCCATTGGTTTACTGTAGATGATCTGGATTTCCTGAAGCGTGGCGGACGCATTTCCCCGACTGTTGCATGGATTGGTGGCAAGCTGAAGATTAAACCGATTCTTCGTATTGCAGAGAATGGAACTTTAGCAATTCCGGAGAAGGTACGTGGCTCCAAGGTGGCTATGAATACCATTGTTTCCAAGTATATCAGTTCCGGATTGAATGAGGAGCATCCGTATGTATTTATCTGTCATGGAGATGCAGCAGAGCAGGCAGAGAAGGAGAAGGCAGCAATCCTGGAGTCTGTACCGCAGGCGAAGGTCATTGTTCTGCCTATGAGCCCGATCATCGGAATTCACACAGGTCCTGGTGTGCAGGCTGTTATTTATTTTGGAAATAACAGATAAGGGACAGATGGTATATAGGCAGTTTTGAATGTGATTAATTCCATGCTTTAAAACTCACTTAGATTCCCGAATGTATACCCCATATCTTCCCACCTGGTCAGTAATTCATCCAGAATCTGTCCGTTGGTGGAAGAGGTATTGTGAAGCAGTACGATAGCACCTGGGTGGATACGTGTAAGAAGCTTTTCGAAGGCTTCCTCCCTGGCAGGCTGTTTATCCTGGTACCAGTCTACATAGGCAAGACTCCAGAAGAAGGTTTTGTACCCAAGCTCCTTTGCCATGGACAGATTGGTTGTATTATAAATTCCCTGAGGCGGCCGGTAGAATTTTGTCATGGATTCTCCGGTCGTTTCTTTATACAGATTTTCAACGCCCTCCAGCTGTTTCCTAAAGCTTTCTATGGAGGAAATTCCTGCCATATCCGGGTGTGTAAGGGTATGGTTTCCCACAATATGTCCTTCCTGTACCATTTCTTTTATGAGATCAGGATTGTCTTTAATAAAATTCCCAACTACAAAAAAAGTGACTTTAACATTATGTTTTTTTAATGCATCAAGTATCAGAGGTGTATTGCCATTTTCATAGCCGCAGTCAAAAGTGAGGTAGATTATTTTCTCGAGAGTGTCTTTTGCAAAATAGGCATTGTATGGGGCAAGCTCTTCGATAGATGCATTTCCCACAGGTCTTTTTCCCTCTTCCTGGAAACTTAGTCCCCAGCTGGTACTGGAAGAAGATGCCGTTACTGCATTCGTTTGATAAAAATGATGGATGATTACTCTGGCAGTGGAACCAGCCAGAAAGGACAAGGCAAAGAGAAGAGGAACACCGGCGTAGTGGAGAAAACTCCTGATCTTTAATTTGAAAAATGTGAAATTGGAGAATTTCATGGAATGAAAACCTCAAAGAATACTTTTTACAGATATATGAAATAATAAGGTATTTATGTCTGTAAAGAAAGACATAAACTAAGCCACCAGCATCGACGTTTACTGGTGGCTTAAATCTGATCCATATCCAATGGAGTGTACCTCGCTTTCTTAAGATTATGCGTTTAAAACAATTGGAATTAAAGGCTTACGTTCTTGGTGGACTGTACCTCGCTTTACTTAAAGTTTTAAAAAATAAGATGTTTCTTTATGTTGCTGGTGGTCCGTACCTCGCTTTCTTAAATTATAAATTGTTAACTTATGTTTTCGGTGGTCTCACTCCTTTGTTTTTTTATTTTTAAGTTCCTTTTGTTTTATGAGCTTACTATAACAGATTAATTCCTGTTTGTCAACAAATAATTTGAAAAAATATTATTTTATGTAGAGTAAAAAGTTTATACATGCAAAATTATATAAAAATTCAGAAAATAGTGCAAGGGATAATGTGGTATGATGAGGGTAAGAAAAATATGACTTTTCAACGTACTAAAGTAATGAAAGGTGTCTTACAATATACCACATTGGGAAAATCATATTACAAAAGATGAGGAGGAAAGATAAATGCTAAATGCAATTCTTGATGAGTTAAAGTTAAACGCTCTTGTGATCACAGATCCGTATAATATGCGTCACGTAAGCGGTTTTCGTGGAGGTGAGGGTGCTTTATATATTTCAGCAGCACAGAAGGTGTTGATCACAGACTCCCGTTATACTGAGCAGGCTGGGAAAGAGAGCACCTTTACAGTGGTCGAGGAGTGCCGCGCCCATAACCGTCAGACTATTCTGAAGGAGTGTATGGAGAGGGAGAACGTAAGCGGCGATTTTCATATGGGATATGAAGACCAGTCCATGCTTTGCTGTGACTTCCACAAGTTGAAAAATGAGCTGCCTGTTCAGGAATGGACACCTCTTGGAAGCAGAATTGATGATCTTCGTCAGATTAAGACAGAGGAAGAACTGGAGTACCTGGCAAGAGCCGAGGAGATTGGTGACAGAGCTTTTGCGGAGCTTCTGAAGATAGTAAAGCCAGGAATGACAGAGCTTGAGGTTGCTGCAGAACTGGAGTATTTGATGAAAAAAGAAGGGGCCGAGGATTTAAGCTTCAATACGATTATCGCTTCCGGTCTGAATTCTTCCATGCCTCATGCAATCCCAGGATACAAGAAACTGGAAGAGGGCGATTTCGTTACCTGTGATTTTGGTTGTAAATATAAGGGATACTGCTCTGATATGACACGTACCTTTGTCCTTGGAAAAGCAAGTGATAAGCAGAAGGAAATTTACAATGTAGTATTAAAGGCACAGCTTGCAGGGCTTGCAGCAGTGAAGTCCGGTGTTACTGGAGCAAGTGTGGATAAGGCTGCAAGAGACATTATCACAGAGGCTGGATATGGTGAATACTTTGGCCACGGACTTGGACACAGCGTAGGTCTTTTTATTCATGAAAGCCCGCGTCTGGCACCATCTGATGATACCATTCTGAAAGCAAACATGATCGAGACAGTGGAGCCTGGAATTTATGTGCCTGGCTTTGGCGGTGTCCGTATTGAAGATATGGTTGTAGTAACAGAGGATGGCTATCGTAATCTGACGCATTCTCCTAAGGAGCTGATTGAGGTTCCTGTTGAGAAATAAGTAAACAAATACTAAAATGAGAATATTGTTATTAAAATACAGAAAGGAATAAGGAAATGCTTAAACAATTATCAATTTTTGCGGAGAATATCAAGGGGAAAATGCAGCAGGTAACTGGAATCCTTCTGGAAGAGGACATTAATATTCTTGGTTCTGTTACTAATGACAGTGCAGAATACGGGATCGTGCGTATGGTTGTTTCCAAACCTGAGGAAGCACTGGAGGCACTTACAAAGGCTGGCTTTATCTGTAAGCTCAGCAATGTACTGGGGATTGAAGTAAAGGATGAAGTCGGTAATCTGAATAATCTGCTTCTCAGTCTTCAGGAGAGTAATATTAATATTGATTATCTGTACCTATCCTTTAATCGTGCTACAGGACTTCCAATCATGGTGCTCCATGTGCCGGATATCAGTGAAGTAGAAGCCTGCCTGACAAATAAGGGATTTAATTCTATTTCTGAGGTTCATTAAATAATCTGCACAAATCTGCAGCGAGTCTTTGCATAGAACTTTGAATAACTGGAAAAACTACCGTTATCAATCTTTAGGAGGTAAGGAAATGTTACGGTATTTGCCTATTCGAAAGATTCACGCAAGACAAATTCTGGATTCCAGAGGCAATCCTACTGTGGAAGTAGAAGTAACAGTGGGAGAAGGCGTTATTGGAATTAATGGATATACAGGCCGTGCATCAGTTCCATCTGGCGCGTCCACTGGAAAGTTCGAGGCACTGGAGCTGCGGGATGGCGACAAGGGGAATTATAAAGGTCTTAGTGTACAAAAGGCTGTGGATAATGTAAACACCAAAATTGCAGAAGCAATCCTGGGCGAGAATGCATTGGATCAGACTTATATTGACTCTCTTCTTATTCAGACTGATGGAACGGATAATAAGAGTAATCTGGGAGCAAATGCTACTCTTGGTGTATCAATGGCAGTGGCAAGGGCGGCAGCAATGGCACTTCGGTTTCCTCTTTATCAGTATATCGGCGGTTGTCATTCAAACCGGATGCCGGTGCCAATGATGAATATTTTAAATGGGGGTTGTCATGCGGATAATACGGTGGATCTTCAGGAGTTTATGATCATGCCTGTGGGAGCCTGTTGCTTCTCTGAGGGAATACGTATGTGTGTGGAGATCTATCAGTCTCTGAAGATTCTCTTGAAAAAGAAAAAACTGTCTACGGCAGTTGGTGATGAAGGTGGCTTCGCACCAGATCTGAAGGATACAAGGGAAGCTCTGGAGCTGCTTCTGGAGGCTGTAAAGAATGCCGGCTATGAGTCTGGAAAAGATATTGCTATTGCTATTGATGCTGCAGCAAGTGAGCTTTACGATGGAGAAAAGGATGGCTATTATTTTCCGGGAGAAAGCCAGATGACAGGACAAGAGATTGTCAGGGATTCCAACGAGATGATAAGCTATTATGAAAATCTGCTGGATGAGTTCCCGATCGTTTCCATTGAGGATGGTCTTCAGGAGGATGACTGGGAAGGCTGGAAGGCTATGACAGAGCGTCTGGGGAGCAGGGTACAGCTGGTAGGAGATGATCTTTTTGTAACGAATATCAAAAGACTTTCCTGTGGTATTAAGCTTGGAACTGCAAATGCTATTCTTATTAAAGTAAATCAGATCGGAACTCTTACAGAATCACTGGAAGCAGTGGAATTGGCAGCAAGAGCAGGCTATCGTTCAGTTATTTCCCATCGTTCGGGAGAGACAGAGGATTCCTTTATTGCAGATCTGGCTGTGGCAACTGGTGCAGGCCAGATCAAAACAGGTGCGCCTTGCCGTTCAGACAGAAATACCAAATATAATCAGCTGTTACGGATCCAGGAGCAGCTGGGCAGGTTGTCTGTGTATGAAAATCCATTTAAAAAATAGTTGAAATCAAAAGCCGGCTATGGTACAATATCCTCTAGTTGATTAGGAGGTGTAACCACGTGCAGATTTTAAGAACGATTTTAACAATTCTTTTTGTTATAGATTGTATTGCCCTTACCGTAGTAGTTCTTATGCAGGAAGGTAAGTCACAGGGACTTGGCGCTATTGCCGGAGCTGCAGACACATACTGGGGTAAGAATAAAGGACGCTCTATGGAGGGCGGTCTTGTTAAGGCGACTACAGTTATGGGAGTTTTGTTCTTTGTACTGGCAGTTGTATTGAACCTGAATTTCTAAGAGAATGAACTGGGAAACACTCTTGCTGATCTGTTAGCAAGGGTGTTTTTTATGTAATCGGAAATTACTCCGTAATGTGTAATAGAAAGATTCAAGAAGGAGACAAGTTGAGTAAAGACAGAAATTTTGATAAGCGAAAAAAATTTATGATGGAGCTTTTGGAAGATCCGGTATATCAGCCTATGCGTTTCAGAGAGCTTGCAGGTCTTCTCCGCCTTTCTAAGGAAGAGAAGAAGGATTTGTACCGTGTGCTGGACGACCTGGTTGCAGAGGGAAAGGCAGATCTGGATTCCAAGGGACGCTATTCCAAGGTAACAGGAAGAGAGCGTGGGAAAGAGAAGCTCCGCGGAAGAAAAGAAGAACGAGAAGAGAAGTTTTCCGCGAAACGTTCTGATAGAAAACGTGAGGAACGTGGCAGCAAAGGAAAAGATAAATACAGCGACCGTAAACACAGCAGACGCTGTGAGGAAGATGATATGGAGCTCCGCCTCGCACACCTGGAGAACGAATATGCTGACAGACCTTCTGTAGAGGGAACTTTTATCGGACATCCTAAAGGATTCGGTTTTGTGGAGATTGAAGGAGAAGATAACGATGTGTTTATTCCGGAAGATGCTACCGGAACAGCTATGCATCAGGACAAGGTGCGTGTCATCATCACCAAAGAATCACAGGAAGGCAGACGTCGTGAGGGAATTGTGGTAAAAATTCTGGAAAGAGGCATGACGGAAATCGTGGGTACTTACGAGAACAGCCGGGATTTCGGCTTCGTAGTAAGCGATAATCCTAAGTTTTCCAAGGATGTATTTATTCCAAGAAAAGATTCCCAGGGAATCAAGGATGGGGATAAAGTGGTTGTGGAAATTACCAGTTATGGAAGTAAGAACCGCAATCCGGAAGGAAAAATAAAAGAGAACCTTGGAAGCTGCCGTGCTCCCGGAACAGATATCCTTGCAATTGTAAAGAGCTTCGGCATTCCAAGTGAATTTCCGGATAAAGTGATCCGTCAGGCAGATCGTGTGCCGGATCATGTATTGGATGCTGACCGGGATGGAAGATTGGATCTTCGTCATCTTCAGACAGTCACCATCGATGGTGAAGATGCCAAGGATCTTGATGATGCAGTTACCCTTACTAAAGAGAATGGTATTTATCATCTGGGAGTACACATTGCAGATGTAAGTAATTATGTCCAGGGAGGAAGTGCCCTTGACCGCGAGGCTCTGAAGAGAGGAACGAGTGTTTATCTGGCAGACCGTGTGATCCCTATGCTTCCTGTACGGCTTTCTAATGGAATCTGTTCCCTGAACCAGGGACAGGATCGTCTCACTTTAAGCTGTCTTATGGATATTGATGAGAAGGGAAATATGGTTTCCCACAAGATTGCAGAGACGGTGATTTGTGTAGATGAGAGAATGAATTATACAGATGTGAAAAATATTCTGGAAGATAGTGATGAAGAGGCAAAGCAGCGCTATGAAAAACTTGTGCCGATGTTTTTCCTGATGCAGGAGCTTTCCGAGCTGCTTCGTAGAAACCGTCACCATAGAGGTTCCATTGATTTTGATTTCCCGGAAAGTAAAATTATTCTGAATGCTGCGGGAAGAGCCATTGACATCAAACCATATGAGGCGAATGTGGCAACCAGAATTATTGAAGACTTTATGCTTATGGCAAATGAGACTGTGGCAGAGGAGTGCTGCAGGGGCGATATGCCATTTGTTTACCGTACCCATGAAACACCGGATCCGGAGAAGGTGGAGAGCCTTTTAACGCTTCTTCACAATCAGGGTGTGCCGGTACAGAAGCATGGACAGGAGATCACTCCCAAGGAGATACAGACTATTCTGGAGAGCATTGAGGGGCTTCCTAATGAACCCCAGATCAGCAGGCTTACTCTCAGGACCATGAAGCAGGCGAAATACACCACACAGTGTTGTGGTCACTTTGGACTTGCTGCCAAATATTACTGCCATTTCACCTCTCCAATCCGCCGCTATCCGGATCTGCAGATCCACAGAATTATTAAGGACAGGCTTCGGGGACGTCTGGAGAGAGAAGGAAAAACAGAGCATTATAAGGAAATCCTGGAGGATGTGGCTCGTCAGTCCAGTGTATGTGAGCGCCGTGCGGATGAGGCTGAGAGAGAATCTGACAAACTGAAAAAGGCAGAATATATGTCTTATCATATTGGCGAGGAATTTGAGGGCATTATTTCCGGTGTAACCGGCTGGGGCTTTTATGTAGAGCTTCCTAATACGGTAGAAGGACTGGTACATGTCAATACACTGAGGGATGATTATTACACCTTTGACCAGGATGCTTATGAACTGATCGGAGATGTGACACACAAGGTTTTTGCACTGGGCCAGAAGGTGCGTGTACGTGTTGCGGATGCTGACACTATGCTAAAAACCGTAGATTTCGTTCTGGCGGAGGAGCGGGACTGGTAAATAGAAAGTGTCGCCTGTTGGCGATGATCCATATAGGGAGGAACTTATGGCAAAGAAACCAGGAATCAAATTAATTGCAAATAATAAGAAAGCATTTCACGACTATTTTATTGAGGAAACGTATGAGGCTGGAATCGCTCTGGCCGGAACCGAAGTAAAATCTCTGCGCATGGGAAAATGCAGTGTAAAGGAATCCTTTGTGCGTATCCAGAATGGGGAGGTTTATATTTATGGAATGAATATCAGCCCCTATGAGAAAGGTAATATTTTTAACAAGGATCCTTTGCGTATCCGTAAGCTTCTGTTGCATCGCAGTGAAATTAATAAGATGGAAGCCAAACTGAAGGAAAAAGGACTTACTCTTGTACCGATCAAGGTTTATTTTAAAGACAGCCTTGTAAAAGTAGAAATCGGTATGGCAAGAGGAAAGAAACTTTACGATAAACGTCAGGATATTGCCAAGAAGGATCAGAGGCGAGAAGCAGAGCGTGATTTCAAAGTGAAGAATCTGTATTAAAAGTAATGGAAGCCGGAAATGTTCCGGCTTTCGTAAATTGTAGGTCAAGCGGATATTCCAGGTCCGCTTCACTACTTGCTTGATTCGGTTAAATTTGCTTGTTAAAACAACAAAAAGGGGTTTGCTATGGAAGAGAAAATAAAAGAAACAACAAAAGAAAAACGTATGATGAAAACAGTGGAGGATTCCAGAACCGAGCAGGTGCACCTGATTATGCACCAGCATTTAAACGCAGGAGGCAGACTATTCGGAGGAATGCTGATGCAGTGGGTGGATGAGGTGTCTGGCGTGGTTGCTATGCGCCATTGCGGGACTTACCGTGTGACAACCGCTGCTGTAGATAATTTACAGTTTAAAGAACCGGTTTACGAGGGCGAAATACTTGTCATGATCGGTTATGTGACCTATGTGGGAAATACCTCTATGGAAGTGGAAATCGATTCCTATGTGGAACGTGGAGATGGAATGAGATATATGGTGAACAGGGCTTTTTCTGTGATGGTAGCAGTGGATGAGAATGAACGTCCTACCCAGATCCCAGGGTTAGATATCCGTACAGAGGCAGAGAAAGGACGCCATGAGGCAGCGGTGCTTCGCAGGGAGATGCGTAAGGAGCGAAGAAACGCCGGATTCTGAAACGATACGCCGAAGAGAAGCTGTTTATCGAGTCAGAGACAGAGAAAAAACTGTCCCTGGCTCTTTTTGAAATCGTACATGTTATTCGCAGACAGGAATCGAAAAGTCTAAAAATTGTATGAAATCCTCCTGCCTTCGGTTGACAAGTCTGCCATACTCTGTAATAATAATGGAGAACAAAAAGTGGATTGTTAGTTCCGTTTTGTGGGAGGAATATATATTATGAAAAAACGTTATTTAGTTCTTGCAGCACTTTTGCTGACTGCTATGGCAGTTGCCGGATGTGGTAAGAAAAAAGGTGAAGATACAGCTAAGGATGCACAGGTTACCGTGGCTCCTGCTGAAAATACAGATACGGCCCAGGCAGATGAAGACTCACTTGTAGAGATGCAGAAGTCTGAGGAAGAGGATATTAAGAATATAATTGGAGACAAGACTACTACCTCGTCTAAGCTGGTACTTATAAATGGAACAGGCGCTACCGTTAAGGGGCTTTATATCCGTCCGACTACAGACGACGATGATGACTGGGGAACTGAGCTGATCAATGGAATGTTTACCCTGGCTGATGGAGATAAGGCACTTTATTATTACGAGCCGAATGAGAAGGATGCAGATGGAAATACTGTTACAAGTTATGATATACGAATCGTTTATGAGGACGAGGATTATACAGACTGCTACTTCCGCAAGCTGCCTCTGAAGCTGATCACACAGATCACTCTTTGCATGGATGGAACAGCTGAGGACGGCATTCCATATGCAACTTATCTTACAGGCAGCAGTAAGAAGGAGACTTCTACACTGAGCGAGGTAATGGCTCGTCTTGGTCTTGATGACAGCGACAGCAGTGAGGATGATTCTGATGAGAATAATGTAACACCGACTCCTCAGGAGACAGCTCCTACTGTATCTCCTACCGAGAATCCGCAGCCTACACAGACTCCTTCTGCTGATACAGATCCGGATGATTCAAGTGCTGATGCTGCCAAGCAGTATATCGGACAGCCACTTTCCAGTCTGGTTGCAGCACTTGGAGATGCAAATGGAAGTGACTATGAGAATGAGCCTGAGACTGGAGAAACAGGATATCATTATTATGATTCCTTTACTGTTTCCACAACTGTAGATGACAGTGGCAATGAGATCGTTGCAGGTGTATGGTAAAAGGATATTAATAAGAATATAAAAATAAGGCAGGAAAAAACAATGGAAATGAAGAGAGTTTTATTGAAATTAAGCGGCGAGGCTCTGGCTGGTCCGAAGAAAACAGGCTTTGACGAAGCTACTGTTCTTGCAGTTGCGAAACAGATCAAGGCAATTTCTGATGAAGGAGTGCAGATCGGTATTGTTATCGGTGGCGGAAACTTCTGGAGAGGACGTACCAGCGAGACTATTGACCGTAATAAGGCAGACCAGATCGGTATGCTTGCTACTATCATGAATTGTATTTATGTATCTGATCTTTGCAGATATACAGGAATGAAGACAGAAATCTATACACCTTTCGCATGTGGTGCATTCACAAGCCTGTATTCCAAGGACAGTGTGGAGGAGAGTTTTGCACAGGGCAAGCTGGTATTCTTCGCAGGTGGTACCGGACATCCGTACTTTTCTACAGATACAGCTACTGTTCTTCGTGCAGTTGAGATCCAGGCAGATGCAATCCTTCTTGCCAAGGCAGTAGATGGTATTTATGACAGCGATCCTAAGGTGAATCCGAATGCTGTGAAGTATGATAAAATCTCCATTCAGGAGGTTGTCGATAAGAAGCTTGCTGCTATGGATCTGACAGCTTCTATTATGTGTCTGGAGCAGAAGATGCCGATGCTGGTATTTGCTCTTGATGAGGAGAACAGCATTATCAATACCGTTCATGGGAAATTCTCAGGAACGAAGGTTACTGTATAAATAATACCGGCACATAAGGTGCTAAGAACAGGATAATACTGCTTACCGGCAGAAAAACATAAAGAGGGAGATTAATTTTATGGATGAAAGAATTCAGAAGTATGAAGAGAAAATGAAAAAGACACTGGGAAGCTTAGAGTCTGAGCTGGCAACTATCCGTGCAGGACGTGCCAATCCTCATATCCTTGATAAGCTGACCGTGGATTATTACGGAAGTCCTACACCGCTTCAGCAGGTGGCGAATGTTACTGTTCCGGAAGCTCGTATGATCCAGATCCAGCCATGGGAATCCAGCCTGATCAAAGGAATTGAGAAAGCAATCCTTACATCTGATCTTGGTCTGAATCCAAGTAATGATGGTAAAGTAATCCGTCTTGTTTTCCCTGAGCTTACTGAGGAACGTCGTAAAGAGCTTGTTAAGGATGTTAAGAAGAAAGGTGAAGCAGCTAAGGTTGCAGTCCGTAATATCCGCCGTGATGCTAATGATGCATACAAGAAACTGAAAAAAGAAGAGGATGTATCTGAGGACGAGATTAAGGAATTAGAGGATAAAGTTCAGAAGCTTACTGATAAATACATCAAAGACATAGATACAGCAGTAGAGGCTAAGGGCAAGGAAATCATGATCGTATAAGAAAGCCTGCCCACGGCAGTCTTTATAGAGAAACAGCAAGGAGAGCTCTTTACAGGAGCTCTTTTCTGCCTTATAAAGAATCAGAGAAAAATTGAGAATACAAGGAGAAAACTATGAACGTACCCAATCATATTGCCATCATTCTGGATGGTAACGGGCGCTGGGCCAAGGCAAAGGGAATGCCCCGTGGCTATGGACATATTAAGGGCTGTGCAAATCTGGAACAGGTCTGCTATGACATTAAGGATCTGGGAGTAAAATATCTGACTGTTTATGCATTCTCCACGGAGAACTGGAAGAGATCCAGGGAGGAAGTGGATGGTCTTATGAAACTGTTTCGCAGCTATCTGAAGAAGTGCATTAAGATATCCAGGGACAATAAGATGAGAATCAAGATCATTGGTGATATTTCTGCTTTTGCGCCGGATATTCAGGAAAGTATCCGGAACTTAGAGGAGTTTTCCAAGGATTATGATGAGCTGTACTTCCAGATCGCAATGAATTACGGAAGCCGTGATGAGATTACACGGGGAGTGCGCAGAATGGCACAGGATGTGGCTGATGGCAAGGTTTCCCCGGAAGAGATCACAGAGGACAGAATCAGCAGTTATCTGGATACTGCAGGCGTTCCGGATCCTGATCTTTTGATTCGCACCAGCGGTGAGCAGAGACTTTCCAATTTCCTGATGTGGCAGCTGGCTTATACAGAATTTTATTTTACAGATATAGCGTGGCCGGATTTCCATAAAGCTGAATTAGTACAGGCTATTGAGAAATATAATCAAAGAGACAGAAGATATGGCGGTGTGAAGGAGGAGTAAGATGTTTAAGACGCGTCTTTTAAGTGGTATTGTGCTGGTTGCAGTTGCACTTCTGACCATTATCAGTGGAGGCTATGTGCTATTTTTTACATTGCTTGGAATCTCACTGATCGGAATGCAGGAGTTGTATAAGGTTATGCATGTGCGTGAGGACCAGTTCAATGCGTTGGAAATCGCAGGATATGCAGGGGCAGTGATCTATTATATATTGATGATGCTGGATTTTGAAAAATATGGAATGATGGGCACGATCATTGCGTTTATGATTTTTATGTTTGTCTATGTATTTACATACCCGAAATTTAAGGCAGAGCAGGTAATGCCGGCTTTTTTTGGAGTTGTGTATGTGGCAGTGATGCTTTCCTTTATCTATCTTACCAGAAATCTGCCAGATGGTAAATTCCTGGTATGGCTGATCTTCCTTTGTTCCTGGGGCTGCGATACCTGCGCTTACTGTGTGGGAATGCTGATTGGTAAGCATAAGATGGCGCCTGTTCTTAGTCCGAAGAAGTCTGTTGAGGGTGGAATCGGCGGAGTTGCAGGAGCTGCACTTCTGGGTGTGATTTATGCAGCTGCGACAAGTGGCCCGATGGCTGAGTATGCGTTGATCTGTGCAGTTGGTGCGCTGATCTCTATGGTGGGAGACCTGGCAGCTTCTGCAATTAAGAGAAATCAGGGGATTAAGGACTATGGCAAGCTGATTCCGGGGCATGGTGGAATCCTGGATCGTTTTGACAGTGTGATTTTTACTGCGCCAGCGATTTATTTCCTGGCAAAACTGGTGTTGGGAATCTGATAAACTGCGAAGCAGTTATTGGTTATGAGCAAGTAGCGAAGCGGACCTGGAATATCCGCTTGATTGAAAGGAATTTTACATGAAGAAAATTGCAATTTTAGGTTCAACCGGCTCTATTGGTACACAGACATTGGATGTGGTAAGAGCCAATGGTGATATCCAGGTGTTGGGAATCAGCGCCGGAAGAAATATAAAAATGCTGGAAGAGCAGGCGAGAGAATTTTATCCTCAGCTGATTGCTGTATGGGATGAAAATGCAGCCAGAGATCTGGCAGTTCGTCTTGCAGATCTGGATGTAAAGATCGTGTCCGGTATGGAAGGACTTCTGGAGCTTGCGCGGATGCCCCAGACAGATATTCTGGTTACTGCTGTTGTGGGAATGATCGGAATCCGTCCTACTATGGAGGCAATCAAAGCTGGTAAGGATATTGCCCTTGCCAATAAAGAAACTCTCGTTACAGCTGGTCATCTTATCATCCCTATGGCAAAGGAGAATGATGTACAGATTCTTCCTGTGGATAGTGAGCATAGTGCGATTTTCCAGGCTTTGCATGGAGAAAAAAGAGCTCAGGTAGAGAAGCTTTTGATTACTGCTTCAGGAGGGCCTTTCCGTGGAAAAAAGAGAGCAGATCTGGAAAAAGTTACTCTTGCAGACACCTTGAAGCATCCTAACTGGGTAATGGGACAGAAGATCACAGTGGATTCTGCAACCTTGGTAAATAAGGGACTTGAAGTCATGGAAGCAAGATGGCTGTTCGATGTGGATGTGGATCATATTCAGGTGGTTGTTCAGCCAAAAAGCATTATTCATTCAATGGTAGAGTTTAAGGATGGTGCTGTTATGGCACAGATGGGAACTCCGGATATGCGCCTTCCTATTCAGTATGCACTTTATTATCCGGAGCGTAGATTTCTGGATGGAGAAAGGCTTGATTTTCATAAATTAAAGGAAATCACATTTGAGGATCCAGATATGGATACATTTCTGGGACTTCCTATGGCAATAGATGCAGCCGGAAAAGGTGGCAGCATGCCTACTGTATTTAACGCTGCCAATGAACTGGCAGTTAAGAAGTTTTTGCAGGAAAAGATAGGTTTCCTGGATATTTATGATATTATTGAGCAGTCTATGGACAGACATAAAGTAATTGCTGATCCCACACTGGAGGAGATACTGGCGGTAGAAGACGAGACTTATAAATGGATTGAAAGCAGGTGGTAGATTGAAAATAATTCTGGCAATTTTAATTTTCAGTGCGATCATACTTTTTCATGAATTAGGACATTTCCTTTTGGCGAAGAAAAGTAAGATCGTGGTAACGGAGTTTTCCTTAGGAATGGGGCCAAGACTGTTTAGCACAGAGAAGAATGGAACGCGATATTCATTGAAGCTGTTTCCTATTGGCGGATCCTGTGCCATGATGGGCGAGGACATGGAGGATGAGGCTCCGGGAACCTTTAATGGTGCACCGGTGTGGGGACGAATTGCAACAGTTGCAGCGGGGCCGGTGTTCAATTTTATCCTGGCATTTGTAATAACTATTATCATTGTTTCTCTGGTAGGCTATGATCCGGCAGAGGTTACAAAGGTAGAGAGTGGCTCTACTGTAGCTGAGGCTGGGCTCCAAAAAGGAGATGTGATCAAGGAGTATCAGGGCTATCATATTGATCTGGCAAGAGATTTGTATCTGTATATGTATTTGAATAATCCACAGGAAGATGAGACCATTCATATGACAGTAGAGAGGGATGGCAAGAATGTGGAGCTGAGCTTTAAACCGGATGTACAGGTGAGATATCTGCTTGGATTTAATCGGAAGAATACAGATTCCCTTGAAGTTGAGTCTCTGATCCCGGGAATGGGGCTGTCTGAGACTGGTGTGGAGCCGGGAGATGTGCTCACATCTATTAACGGTACAAAGCTGGAGACTTCTGAGGATTATACTGCTTATCTTGCAGAGCATCCGCTCACGAATGAGACAGTTACTATTACTTATGAACGTAATGGACTGGAGTATACAGCAGATGTGACGCCATCGGAATCCCGAACTGCAGTGCTTAGCTTCTCCTATAATCTGGCATATACCAAAGCAGAAGGCCTGGGAGTAGTGAAGTATGGCGCTCTGGAAATGAAGTACATGGTCCGTTCCACACTGCTTAGCTTGAGAGAGCTTTTTACCGGTGGATTAGGCATGAAGGATTTAAGTGGCCCGGTGGGCGTCGTAGATGCGATTGGCAGTACGTATGAGGCAAGTAAAAGTGAGGGACTGCTGGCAATCTGGGTGAATCTGCTTTATATGGCAGCGCTGCTTTCTGCAAACCTTGGTGTAATGAACTTACTTCCGCTGCCGGCTTTGGACGGCGGACGTCTGGTTTTTCTGATCATTGAAGCAATCCGCAGGAAGCCTGTAAACCGCCAGGCAGAAGGAATGATCCATTTCGCCGGACTGATGGTGCTGATGCTTCTGATGGTTGTAGTTATGTATAATGATATTTTGAAAATTTTCTGATTGTTGTTATCTGACCGATAAGCTGCAAGATTTCATGTAGTATTAAAAACCATGTGATGGCGTAAACGGAAAAAGAACAACTTGACACATGAACAATTATGCTTTATACTAAAATAGTTTTATAATAAAACTATTTTGGAGGATATTGTTTTGTGCAGAGAATATAAAAGCAGTTTAAAGAGTTTGCGAATTGGTGATAAGGTGGCGAAGCTGCCTATTATACAAGGCGGAATGGGGGTTGGCGTAAGCAGAAGTGCTCTGGCTGGTGCTGTAGCAGCAGAAGGAGGCGTCGGCATCATTTCAACAGCCCAGATCGGGTATGATGAGGATGAGTTTGAAAAGGATCAGGCAGGATGTAATCTGAATGCGATCAGGAAACATATTCTGAAAGCCCGGGAGCTTGCAAGTGGAAAGGGACTGATTGGCGTAAATATTATGGTTGCCCTGAAGCACTATAAGGAGCATGTGAAAGCTGCTGTGGCAGCAGGAGCAGATGTGATCATC
Source organism: uncultured Blautia sp. (assembly GCA_934408705.1). Taxonomy (GTDB): domain Bacteria; phylum Bacillota; class Clostridia; order Lachnospirales; family Lachnospiraceae; genus Blautia_A. Next base: position 31,917 of record CAKRVL010000020.1, read on the forward strand.
AGTGGCGCAGGACTTCCTATGGAGCTGCCAGAGCTGGTGCCTGAGATGTGCAGGACGAAGATTGCACCTATAGTTTCTTCAAAAAGAGCAGCGAAGCTGATCCTGAAAATGTGGGCACATAGATATAACCGTACAGCTGATTTTATTGTGGTGGAAGGACCGGAAGCCGGAGGACATCTGGGATTTTCCAAAGAGCAGCTGGCAAATAGGAATGAGCTGGACTTTGATAAAGAAATCAGAGATATCATTGAATGCAAGAAGGAATATGAGGGAAAATTTGGAAAAGAAATCCCGGTGGTAGTTGCCGGGGGGATTTTTGACCGGAAGGATATTGACCATGTCATGACACTTGGGGCAGACGGAGTGCAGATTGCAAGCAGGTTCGTGGCAACTAAGGAGTGTGATGCAGATGAAAGATACAAACAGGCATATGTAAATGCAAAGGAAGAAGATGTGCAGATCATTCAGAGCCCGGTGGGAATGCCGGGAAGAGCTATTCGAAATCAGTTTGTGAAGACTGCGGAGGCTGGAAGAATCCAGGTGAAAAAATGTTATAATTGTCTGGAAAAATGCAATCCGGCACAAGTACCTTACTGCATTACAAAGGCATTGATCGATGCGGTAAAAGGGGATGTGGAAAATGGATTAATGTTTTGCGGAGCAAATGTGGGAAGGATTGACAGAATTACTACAGTGCATGAGCTGATGAGGAAATTGGCAGAGGGCTGATGATATAGGGAGGACATGTCGCTAATTGTTGACATGTCCTTCTCTATTATATGTTTAATATTGTACGTTACTGTAATTCTGCGATTCGGGTGACGCTAACGTAAATCTCCTGGATTTTGTACCAGGTGGGATAGTCTACGATTCCGGTCTCGGGCATGCCGAAAATATTTTGAAATTTGCGGACGGAAGCCTGGGTTTGTGAGCCGTAAATCCCATCAGGATTAACTTTGGGAAGTGCAGGGTAAGCCTGGCTGATGGCATTTAGCTGCTCCTGGAGCTGGAGCACCTTGTTTCCGGAAGCACCGATATCCAGGTCATAACCTGGCCAGGAGGAGGGGATGCCGGAGACTTCCTCGGCTACATTGATATACATGTCATTTCCGTAGAAATAACGCAGGATCTCGATAGCAGAGTATCCCTGGTCGCCCAGCCGTTTACTTCCCCATTGTGTCATCCACCCTCTGTCGCGGCACTGGACACGTTCTCCGTCACAATACTGGGTAAGGATTGGCTGACGGACGTTAGGCCTTGATAAATAATTTTCAAAAAGTTCGTCAACAATGCGGTCAATGGAGCCAAAAATATTGCGGCCGCGGATCCATTTGTGATCGTAGGCGGTGGATGAGGTGATGGTATAATCCTTGCCTTTGTTTCTGTAAAATTCAGTGTATACGCGGTTTAAGGTGAAGGACATAATGGCAAGGATGTTGGCACGGAGAGTATCGTCAGGCCAGGTGGCGTAAATCTCACTGCTGGCTACATTTTTAATATAATCCCGGTAGCGTACATAATAATTGGAGGCAGAGATGTCACCAACGGGACCGTCATGGACAACAATGTATTCAGGGATGACTACTTTGCTAAGGACGATTTCTCCGGTTTCATTTACTGGTTTTATTTCAGCCTCCGGTATTTTGGGCGGATATTCGTAGAAAAGGGTGTGAGGTGGAATGACTACTCTGTTGTCTTGCGTGGAAGTCTGTCTGGAATTTAAGAGAACAGGCTGTCTGGCGAGAACAGCCGGAAGTACCTCTGTACCGGCGATTTCTTTCTGATGAAAATCCTCGGCCTCCACCTGCATGGAATATTCTGCATAAGGCTGTGCCTCCTCAGAAGCGTTCAGACTGTATTCCAGAGGCGGTGTTTTTAGCTGGAGGATTGGTGTGTTTCCGGAAGAATCCGTCCGGACTTCTTCAATGACGCTATCTGGATCCGCTGTATAAGAAATGCGGACAATTGCATTTTCCACAGGCCGGTTATCTGCTTCGGAGTGAACTGTTATCTGCAAGGTTCCCTGATCTACATTTTCCTGTTGTGCATGCAAGGTTTTTCTGTAATACATGGACGACCTCATAAAATGCTCTTCTGGGTATTATATGTGGAAAAAAAGAAAAAGTGTCAAAATACGAAAGAAGGAATAGAATGAAACACTTAAGAAAAAGAATTGCAGGCTGTATTTTAGCGGTTATTTTGATCCTGGCAGGAGTGGTATTTCCGGAAGATGGAAGAATAATTCTGGCAGCTGACGGCAGCATGACTGTTCATTTCCTGGATGTAGGGCAGGGACTATCCATTCTGGTGCAGTCAGAGGGACAGAATCTGTTATATGATGGAGGACCAAGAAGTGCGTCAAGCTATGTGGTTTCCTATCTACAAGAACAGAATGTATCGGAAATCAATTATCTGATTTCTTCCCATTATGATGAGGATCATGTGAGCGGGCTGATTGGCTGTCTGAATGCTTTTCAGGTGGATAATGTAATCGGGGCAGACTATGTTCATGATTCCTCTCTGTATGAGTCCTTTATGGATTGTGTGGCATCACAGGGGCTTGAAGTACAGCATCCCAGTGTGGGGACGGAATATGAGTTCGGATCAGGAGAATTTACAGTTCTTTCTCCAAAGGAAACCAGCAGGGAGAGTAATGCTAATTCAGTAGCAATCAGGCTGACGAATGGTGACAATAGTTTTATTTTTACCGGAGATGCAGATCACAACAGTGAGGAAGATATGGTGACATCTGGGCTGGAGCTGGACTGCGATGTGTTAAGCGTAGGTCATCATGGCTCTGCCACTGCAACCAGTTGGGATTTTCTTCAGGCTACAGTACCTGAATTTGCAGTGATCAGCTGTGGCGCAGGAAATATGTATGGCCATCCAGATGAAGAAACTATGGAGAAGCTGTCGGATATGGAAATACAGGTGTATCGGACAGATGAGCAGGGAACGATAGTTGCTTCTTCAGATGGAAGCACTATTTCCTGGAATACAGATCATTGTAATGATTATACGTCCGGAGATGGGATAACATCAGCGCAAGGTGGTGAAGGAATCGGATTTGCATCTGAACAAAGTGGTGGACAGGATGCTGCCGAGGAATCAGAGGCAGCAAGGCAGACTGCAGAGGATGATGACAGCCAGGAGCAGCAGGTGTGGATTTCGGCTACAGGAAGTAAATATCACAGTATTCCGGATTGTGGAAATATGAATCCCGACAAGGCGCGTCAGGAATCGGTTTCCCAGGCACAGGCGCAGGGATATGAAGCCTGTAAAAAATGCTTTTGAGCGTGAAGCTGATCATATGAATATTTAACTGAAATTTTTCAATCATATTTCGGAATATCCCTTTTTAATTTGGTGAAATTCTGGTATACTGAAGTGTATGTTTAACAGAACGTAAGTAAAATAGAGTAACTGTCCGGTATATGATGATTTGTGCAGGCGCTGGACAGATGCATAATAAATTGGTGGTGTAAAATTAGTGAGTGAACAGAAACGAGTGATTTTCACAAAGGAGGAATTGTCTGCCAGAGTAAAGGTTCCGGCCGTTGTGGAACTGGATTTGAAGCGAATTATCAGTGACAGACTGGAACAGTGCGGACTATATTACAGAGTCTTTTCCAGAATTAAGACAGCATCCTCCATGGCTCATAAATTTGCTCTGAAGGATTATGGAGAAGAGAATAAGAAGCTTCAGGATCTGGTAGGGGTACGTATCAATCTGTATTTTGACGATGATGTTGAAATATGCCAGAATATTGTGGAGAATACCTTTGATGTGATCGGCTGGTCTACCTCTGAGAGAAGCGAGGAAGAATTTAAGCCGACTAAGTTAAATGGTGTGTGCCGCCTTCCGGAATATCTTAAATCAGAGATTTCACCTGAGACCTGGGATATGTATATTGATGATACTTTTGAGATCCAGATTAAGACCATGTTTTTTGAAGGCTGGCATGAAATTGAGCATGATATGCGTTATAAGGGAGAAGAACTCTGGAAAAATTATAAAGGCTTCTCCAGATATTTTAACAGTATCCTGGCAACCCTGGAGCTTTGTGATAAATCTATGGTTACCCTGTTTGAGGATCTGGGACATTCCCTTTATAAATCTGGCAGATGGAGTGATATGATAAAGAGTCATTTCCGCCTGAAGCTGGGAGAGGGACAGCTCTATCCTGAGGTGGCGCAGCTTCTGGATGAAGACCGTAATCTGCAGGTGGAGAATCTGGCGAAGCGTATTTATAAGACGAGCAAGCAGACATTGGTGGATCAGCTGCTCTGCCGTAGTCGTAAGGTACCGATCAATGTTAATACGATCATTGCTTTGTTAAATGACAGTCAGTTCCATGACAGCCGTCTGACAGCAATCTTTAAGGAACGAGATGTTTATAATGATGGACGCGAAGAGAGCCTGGGCGAGTCTTGGCATTATGAAATGAAGCCTCTTATCCGCTATAATGTGTTCCAGATGTGTACACAGGTGGACGGAAGCCGTCTGAAGGATGATGCGCCGGCTTCGGCTACAGAGATTTTCCAACAGGCTGCAGATATTATTTATGGCTGGATAGTGGGTAAATACGGCGCTCTGTTTAAGGGAATGCCGCAGAAGACAGGTACTTATCATGCAGATATTCTGGCTTATCATGTAGCTGTGAATTTTGACGCGGATAACCGCCGCCTGAATATGCATGTAAGACATATGGATATGGAGGTTGGCGGCAGAATCTGGTATTCTGAGGCAGGCCTGGAGGTTTCACAGGAGGAAAAGGTGATACTGAAGGTTTGTAACGGATATGCCCAGCCTGAGCGAGAGCATACTGTTCTGGAACCTGGAGTGACTTTCTTTAGTTATCCGGGATATTATAAGACAATCGTTGATAATATTGGAATTGTTAATGGAATAGAATGCTCTAACAGAAGACGGATTCTGAGAGAGGAAATGTTTGGTGAGCTTCTTGCTGCACTGAGGGATTCTGAAAGGCTGTTTCCTGTAGTGGTGATCGTATCCCGGGAGACATCAGACGGGATGATGGATGAGGAATGGCTTGGTCAGTTCCGTGTATCTGATTTTACAAGGACTGTGTGGCGGTATTCCCATGTATTTACTGCCCATGAATCTGTTGGAAAGAAATTCCTAAGGCTTGCAGGGATCGATCTGCGTCAGATTGATGATATCCCAAGACTGTATATTTTCTGGCCGGGCGGAGATGTGGATGATTATGGTCCCGAGGATGTGGCTAACTGCAGCTTTGGCCGTCATCTGGAGGCCAGGGGCGATGCCCGTACCTATGATATTGTCCGCGGTGGACAGGCTTTTTACCACAAGATCGTTACGGACCTGAGAGAATGGAATATATCCGCAGATATGTGGGAAGGCTTTAAGCTGGAGACTGTAACAGAATTGCCGAAATAAGTATATAATAAAAATACCATCAGCACTAAGGGGATGCCTGGGTAAGCTTTCCTTAAGCCTGATGGTATTTTGTGATTTTACAGTGAGTTCTTTAAAGAGTATTAAACTTCTACCTCAAAAACTGCTGTGTATTTATTGTATTCATTATCATATGAAGAAAAATTGATCTTAAAGGTTCCGGGATTATCTACGCCGATACAAGCCTGTGCTTCGCAAGAAGCTCCGATTGGTGTTTCCTGCGGATAGTGTACAATGTCACCTGGATAGGAATAGCCCATTTTGCCGGCGCTGTCTACAATGCCATCCTCTAAGTTTATATATAATCCATCCATAATATCATCATCATATCCGATATTCTCATAAGTATAATTTATAACATATACAGCAGCAGGTGTCTTATCACTGAATTCATTTCGATCAGCTGTTTCCTCTACAGAATTAATTGTGATACTCCAAAGTCCCTCTACCACGAATGGTTCTCCGATTTTATAAACCTCTTGAGAGGTTGACTGATATTTGGACAAAACATCTGCAAGCTGAGTCTGCAGATCATCAATTGTTTCTTGCATTTCAACAATTTGAGCTTCCAGCTCTGCAATTTTGTCATCCTTTTCATCTGCAAAAACAGATGTGCATGGAGATAAGAGAAGGGTACCTGTCAGAGCCATGGCAATAAGTTTCTTTTTCATGTAAAAACCTCCTTTAAATTGATACTAAATTATTCTCTGAATTTAGTATTTTTCTGATAATTTGATTATAGTGGCATATCGGAAGGCTGTCAACAAAAGAAGTGTAAGAAGGTTAAAGTAGAAAAATAAAAAAGCCTGCAAAATCAACGATTTCACAGACCTGAAAAATTATTCTGAAAATAAAAAATGCGGAAGATGGGACTTGAACCCACACAAGCGCAATGCTTACAAGATCCTTAGTCTTGCTCGTCT
>CAKRVL010000021.1 GCA_934408705.1 uncultured Blautia sp.
AAGGTACGTCCTGCATAATAAGCTCTGCCGTCAAATGCATCATCCTTTGGTGCGATCCATGGACCATTCAGGCTCTTACTCATGCGGTAAACCATTTTGCTTCTGTCGCTGTATTCTGTCACAATGTGATACCACCAGTCACCGATTTTAAACAGATCTGGCATTTCATGCATGGTATAAAGATCTGGTGCCCAGAAATCACCTTCGAACTTCCAGTTTTTCAGATCCTTGGAAGTAAATTTAACAGTTCTTCCTGTCTGTCTTGTTTTCGGTCCCTGCAGTCTTGCTCCAAGGATCAGTAAGTACTGGTCATTTTCCTCATCACGGATCACCCATGGATCTCTCCAGTCATCTGGATCATAGCCTTCCTGCGGGGTAAATGTAAGAGCGTCCTGAGTCTTGTGCCAAGTTACCAGATCATCACTATATGCATGCATCAGTACCTGAGATGGTTTTCCAAGAGCCGGATAATCACGGTTGTAACCAGTGTAGAAAATATGATACTGTCCTTCTGCTTCAAAAACACTTCCTGCAAAAATAAACTGATCCTGTTCTTCGTCAGTTCCTCTTGGAATTGCCACACCACAATCTTCGTAGTGAACAAAATCAGAGGTTGTTGCTAAATCCCATCCAAATGGCTCTCCAAATGGTCCCGGTTTTCTGGTATCTCTCTGATGATATAAATAAAATTTATCTCCATGTCCAAATGGCATACAATCACCGAACCAGGTTCCTGGAAACTGATAGTATAATTTCTGCATAATATATTCTCCTTTTCTTTACAGGCGTATATACCCGCCGTTTTTTTCTGATTTATAACCAACTCACAGTAATAATTAAAAGTCTTACAATAGTGTCACGCTTTACTCATCCCTTCACAGCACCGGCTGTCATACCTGCAAGCATCTTCTTGCTGCTGAAGAAATAGAAAATAAATACTGGGAGTACTGTAACTGTAATCGCCGCAAAGGTTGCGCCCCAGTCAGTCAGTCCCATACTTCCCACGAAGTCATTCAGACCCAGTGTAATTGTTTTCATATCTGTTGATCTTGTAAATGTATAAGCATTGATATATTCATTCCAGCAGAAAACAGCCTGCATGGTAGCTACGGTAATGATGGAGTTCAGGGACATGGGAACTACCATTTTGAAAAAGCAGCCCATTGGAGAGCATCCGTCAATAATAGCGGCTTCCAGCATTTCCTCCGGGAAGAACTTGTTGAAGGAATAAAACAGCTGGATAGAATAGGACAGTGAAAATGCAATCTGCGGTAAAATAATTGCCGGATATGTATTGATCAGTCCCATTTTATTAAAAATACTGAACAATGGAATTAAAGCAACCTGCATAGGAAGCATTAATCCAAGCAGGAAATAGTTTAGGATTACTTTTCTTCCTTTGAATTTAATTTTGCTAAGTGCAAATCCAGCCATCAGTGCAAATAAAAGTAATGGAACTAATACACCGATCAAAACGATAATACTGTTTTTAAAATAAGTCAGCATATGGCTCTTTGTAAAAACATTGATAAAGTTTGTTAATACCCACTTAGATGGAAGTGCATATGCCGGAAGCTTTCTGAAATCATCCAGTGATTTAAAGCTGGAAGTAAATACATAGAAGAAGGGGTACACCTGCATAACGACCAGGAGTAACGCAATGACCCATTTAATAATGCCTGGAATGGAAACTTTTTTCTTTTTCATTCGTCTTCCCCCTCTCCTGAAAATTTACGGAATAATAAACCTACTACCATACAAATAATTACGATCATAATGGCTACAGAACTTCCGTATCCATACTTCATACTGCTGAATGCCTGTTTGTACATGTAAGTTGTCATAAGCTCAGAAGCATTTCCAGGTCCGCCATGTGTCAGCAGGTATGAAAATTCAAAGGATCTTAAGGATCCATTTAATACAAGAAGGCAGTTTGCAATGATAACTGGTTTAATGTACGGGATTTTTACGTAAAGATATTCCTGCCATACTGCTGCCCCGTCGATCAATGCTGCTTCGCCAAGTTCATCCGGTACACCGATCAGTGCTGCATAGAAAATAACCATATACAGACCGAGATATTTATAAGCCTCTACAAATGCTGTTACATACAAAGAAATCTGAGGATTTGAGATCCACTCCATGAACTTAAATGAAGGATTCACAAATGATAAAATCTGATTTATGATTCCAATCGGTGTTACAGAAAACAGCTTTGTAAAAATCTGACAGATTGCAACAGATGAAATTACTACCGGAATGTAGTACAAAGTCTGTAAAGCAACTCTTCCTTTTTTGATTCTGGAAAGAAGGATTGCAAACAACAAACCTCCAAATACCTGAATTGCCACATTGATAATGGTATAAATAATCGTATGCCATACTGTAGAGCGGAACACCGTATCCTGTGTTAAAAGCTCCGCATAATTCTTAAATCCTACAAATACTTTCTCGCCTACACCACTCCAGTCAAAAAAGCTGTAATAGCCTGCCCATACAATGGACACAATAACAAATGCAGTATAGATAAGGAATGCAGGAAAAAGGAACATGAAAATTACTGATTTTTTTCCAAATGCTTTCTGCATAAGATTCCCTCCTCTTCTTTCTTTAAAAGAGACTGACGATTAATCCGCCAGTCTCATTCCTGCACGCTTAAAATTCTTTATTTAACAAAAGAATCACAGGTTTCAATAAATTCATCTGGTGTGGTAATTCCCTGTGCCAGTTTCTGCTGTTCATCAACGATTTTAGTCAGCACATCAGAATCAAGTTTATCATCCCAGGAAGTCCATGCTGTTTCTGCGTTCTCGAACATTGGCTGAGTGTCATAGTACAGCTGCGGAAGTCCTTCTGGAAGAGAATCTTCTTTAAATGGAGAGAATACATGTGCCTGAGTGTAGCAAGCGTCTGAGAAGTTCTCGCACATGTAGTCAAAGAATTCCTGCATTGTATCATCATATGTAGCCTTATTGAATCCTTCTGCAAATCCAGCATGAATCGGTACATTTGTAGACATGTTGTCCATTCCTTCTGTATCCGGTACCGGGAAGAATCCAAGTTCTCCGTTATCATACATTTCTTCTGCCAGGCTGATCTGTCCGGAACCAGTATAGAAGATTGCTCCTGTACCACCGAAGAACAGGTTGCATGCGGATGTGAAGTCTACACTTGCAAATCCAGGCTCAAAATATCCTTTTGTTCCAAGATCAGAAAGAAGATTTACTGCATATTTTGCAGACTCGTTCTCACTAAAGGAATCTGTTCCTGCCTGATATCCCTGGATAAATTCAGGACCTGTTACTCTCCATGGGGAGAAAGAAAGATATCTCATAAGCTGCCATGCATCAGAGCCACCTACGATTACCGGAATCTCACCCTGATCTGCGATTTTCTGGCAGTCCTCTTCAAACTCTTCCCAGGTTGTAGGAGCATCTGTGATTCCTGCTTTTTCAAAAATATCTTTTCTATACATAAAGTATTCGCAGTACAATCCCTGTGGGAACAAATATAAATTTCCATCATCTGCATCGGTAAGGAAATCACGAATTGCTCCGTTTAATTTATCTGCATATCCGTTTCTCTCTAACTCTGCACCTACATCAACCAGAGCATCAATATCCTTGCAGGCTGCAGAAAGTGTTCCATTCGGGCATCCAAAAATATCCGGAAGTGTATCACTGTTGATGTACATCTGCAGTTTTGTGAAATAATCCTGCATATCATTTACAAGTTCAATTTCGTAATCCAGACCTTTCTCATCACAGAAATTTTTCAAGAGATAATCGAAGGTCTGAAACTGCTCTGTTGATTCCGTTCCTTTTAACAGTGCAGTAATTTTTGTTCTCTCGCTGTCTGCTGAAGCTGTCATAGCTCCCATTCCTGTCATAAGGCCTGCTGTCATAGCTGCTGTCAATGCAAGAGATACCATTTTTCTCATTTTTTTCATTTTCATTTTCCTCCTTTTATTTTAGGTTTCCTCGCTTTTGATGATTTAATTTTACCTTCTGATGCCTCTATAAACAATTGGAAATAAACGTAAAAATAGGAGATTTGTACACAGTTTCCTTTTGTGCACAAATCTCCCATTTTCTTTAGATATGTTTACGAAATTCATTCGGTGTGATGCCATATCGCTTTTTAAATACCTTGATGTAGTATCCGAAATCCTTATATCCTACCATTTCCGCTATTTCATATTGCTTATAGCGATCATCTGCGATCAATTGCTCCACATGCCGGAAGCGAACATCTGTCAGATATTCCAGAAAGCTTTTTCCTGCATATTTCTTCAGAAGCCGGCTGATATAGGTTCGGCTTACATGAAACTTTTCTGTAAGATCATCCATTGAAATATCTGTGGCAAAATTTTTCTCAATGTATGATAATATACTTTGAACCAGTTTCTGGTTTCGTTCATCTGAGCCTTCTGTATTCTGCTTGATCAAAGTCCCAAACAGATTAAACATACAGGTCAGAATTTCTTCTGTAGTTTCACATTGGGAAATACGCTTTACTCCGTCCTGCAATACAGAAAAATTCCAGTTTTTATTGTGTATTTCACTGTCTACTGCACAGGTGTACGGAAACTTCATGCATCCGAACAGCAGATCCATTGCTGCAAATTTTACATCCTCCCCATCCTCCGGTGCTTTGGCAAACAGCTGACGCAATTCATCTTCCGCTTTTTCGAAGCTCTCCTGAAACAGAGTCATCATAAAATGCATTCTTTCTCCCTGCGTGATCACAAAGTCCTTCTGCTCCTCATACTGCAGATCCTCATATTTCAGAGTGATGTTCATTCCAAGATATATACACTGTCTGCAGGCTTTCTGAGCTTTTCGGTACTGGGCATTTGCCTGATACTCGTCTTCCGAAACATCACTGATTCCAAAATTCATATATGCTTTCAGATACCGTTCCACTTCTTCCTGGATTTTTCCACAGGCCTGAAGCGCCCGCTCCATACATTTCTGATTTTCTTCCTCTTCTGCAAACAGAAGGATAAAATTGTATTCGGCTGTAGCAGTGTTGTAATCACTTAATACCTGTATATTGTAATTGTTGAAAATCTCCTCAAAAATATTGATACAGGCAAATTCTTCAATCCATTTGTCCCCTTCGTGAAGCCGTTTTTCCCCAACTACCTTTCTTCCAACACATACCATGTACTTTTCAATGGTCAGCTTAAGAGAGTTCGCCTGCTCCTGTACCACACCTTTTCCCTGAAGCCTTCCATAGAGAAGATTTCCTGCAAATTTAGATCTCAGCTCCGGTACAGACTGATTAAAATATTTCTGTAAGTCCCGGACCTCCTGCTGTTCATCTTTCTTTGCATGTATTTCTTCTGCAAGCCTGGCTGCCATATTTTTTAATTCCTCGTAGTCAATTGGCTTCAGCAGATATTCCTTCACACCAATACTGATTGCTTTTTGAGCATAGGCAAAGCTGTCATAACCTGTCAGAATTACAATAACAGTATCCGGATACATCTCGTGAGCTCTTTCTGCAAAATCCAGGCCATCCATTCCAGGCATCCGAACATCTGTAAGAATCAGATCTGGTTTTATATGTTCCAGTTTTTCCAGTCCCTCCAAACCATTTTTCGCAGTTGCCGCTACCTGATATCCATAATCTGACCATGGAAAAGAGCACAAGCCATCCAGAATAATATATTCATCATCTAATATCATTACCTGAAGTTCCATCTTCCATAATCTCCTTCGCTTTTTCCAAAGGAATTTCCAGTATTACCAGAGTTCCCTTTTCTTTTTCTGATGTGATCGTCATTTTGGCTTTTCCGTGATATACATATTCCAGACGTTTTTGTACTGCATAAATTCCCAGATTCGTATGTGTTCTTTCTGCCTTATGTTCCGGTTCTTCCTCCATTTTCATAAGAGCTTCCAACTTCTCTGCTGATATTCCCACACCATCGTCCTTTACCTTAAATACAGCCATACCATCCTGGATTTCTCCCGAAATGTAGAGGAAACAATCCCATGTAGCATTTTCAACTCCGTGAACAACCGCATTTTCAACCAAAGTCTGTATTACCATCTTAGGAATTTCCAGTTCATCCAGCGCTTCATCCACTTCAATGTAGGAAGTAAATTTATCTCCATATCTTGTTTCCTGGATAAAAAGATAATCTTCAATGTATTTCAGTTCTTCCTTCACACGTACCATGCTTCGTTTATTACTGATACTTGCCCTCATAAGATTGCTGATTGAAGTTACCATCCGGCAGATATTTTCTTCCCCTTTTTTTCTGGCCATCCAGTTAATGGTATCCAGTACATTATAAAGAAAATGTGGATTGATCTGTGCCTGTAATGCCTGAAATTCAATATCTTTATTTACCATTTCCATCTCAACAACCTGTTTCAACAGCTTTTCAATCTTTTCAATAGTCTGGTTGAAAACAGAATTCATCGCTCCGATTTCATCTGTTCGTTCTTCCGGGAGGCGCACTGAGAAATCTCCTTTTGCAAATTTTTTCATAGCATTGCTTGTTCGTTCAATAGGTCTTGTAATTCCACGTGCCATAATATTTGCAAGAAAAACACATAGCAGAATGCTGATTCCAATTAACAGCGCAGTAGTTTTTTGCAGTTCCCGGGCTGTTTTCTGCAAAAAGCTGGTAGGAATCATTCCCACAACTGTAAGTCCCGTATCAGAGCTTGTCTGGTAAACGAGATTGTAAGCTTTCCCGTCCAGATTAAGCCGAAGGTTTCCGGAATTTCCATTAATCTGATCCACCCATTCCTGATCCTTCAAATCTGTGTTTTCCCCGGCACTTTCCAGCAGAATGTTGTTCTCCTGATCCAGTAAAAATATATGGGCCGACAAGGACTCCTGTGCTGTCAGAGTCATTTTCTTCAGATAGCTGATTTTTATAGAAGCCCGCAAAACTCCAAGAGGTTCCATAGTCAATACATCTTTTATCTGTTTAGCCATATAAATCAGATTTTCGTCCGCTGCATTATAGTAAACACAGCGTCCATTTGCATTTTCTGCCATTGCGCAGGAAATTTCGGAGCTTTCTTCATTAATCCCTCTGTCATTAGACAGAAGATGGTTTGCACCATTGTATCCATACAGCTGAATGTCATTCATATATACGCTCGTGTAGCCCTGCAAAAGCAGCCTTCTGATCTGGCCTGCCCTTGAATAATAAGAATAAAGCTCGGAACCGTCAGATTTATATGGTTCCTCTGACTCCAGTTCCTCTTGCACGATACTGTTATTTGCAATATATTCAAATGAATTTTCCACCATATCGAAATAATGATCCAGATTAACAGACAGCTCGTTAATTACTCCGGCCGACTGCTTCACAGTCTGCTCTGTCACAATTCCAGATGCAGACATAAACTGAAAGAAGCTGGCAGCCAAAAGCACTACCAACGTGATACTAAGTGTACAATACAGATATTTTCTCTGAATTGAAAGATTCAGAAACCATTTTTTTAACTGTCTCATTTTTCATCCACCTTATAAAAGCCGGTACATTGTTTCAGGCAATGTACCGGCTTCCTGTTGTAAATATCCTTTATAAGTACTGACTGAATTCAACCTTCTCTTTGTTCGGTCCTTCAATAGTGAAGAATTTTACTCCGTTTTGCCAGAACGGTAAAAAGTGAATACTGTCCTGTGTCGTATTCAAACCAGCTTCGTTAATATACTGATAAATTTCTTCTATGTCCTTAACATCAAGTGCAACATGATCAATTGCACCTGCATGAAGAACTGCAGCATGATTCTCGTATGTTTCCACAACCAAAGTTCCAAGTTTCAGGAATACAACCTTCTCATCAGCTTCTTTGTTAACCGTTTCGAAAGCTGTTTCAAATCCCAGTTTATGATAAAAATCCACAGTTTTATCAATATCGTTTGTTGGAATTCCAATGTGCTGGACACCTGTTGAATAGTTTTTCAAATCCATTTTCAATCTCCTCCTTTGTAATGAACAAGCAACAGTTTTTTACAATATACGCACAAGTTTTCTTGTTTGTCAAGATTTACGCTTGTTCAAAATCCAAAATCCTCATAATCCTCTGGCAGAAATCTATGATAAATAAAGTGGAATCCCTCATCCTTAAAGCAGTAATAATAGGTATCATCTGGCTTATCCAGAAAGCGGATATAGAAATCAAATTCTCCATTGTCCAGTTCCTGACACTCTGTTTTTTCCCAGTAAGAAGCAAACAGGTCAAGTAATTTCACTTTCGTACATTCATGCTTCTGAACCAGTTCAATGAGTACTTTAATAAATTCATTCTCTTTCATATTCTCATGTACATAGACACTTCCTGGCTCCGGTATATAAAAGCAGAATCTGTCCCCTTTATGAGACACCCTCACTTCTCCCAATTTGGAAGTCAGTTCTTCAGGCATATTCCACAGACGGGCCGCCATTTCATCTGCACTGTTTTTTGCAGAAAAGAAATGATTCAGGGAAGACAACGGATAATATAAGTGAATCTTCTCCTCCTTAAAGCCCAGCTTAGCCTGTTCTTCCTTTATTACATCTATTAAACTATTTTCCAGTTTTTCAAATCCAGTCATAGCATCTCCGTTCCGGCTTATGTTTTGTTTATTCTCAGCATTTTTATTTATAACAATATTCACATTTTATATTGTTTTTCTAACACTTTTTCCTTTTATCTTATGATTTTATCACGCATTCCGGTTGGTCGCAACTCACTTTTTCACTTTATAAACCACATACTCATGACTGAAATGATACCCCAGTTTCTCTGCCAGTCCTACTGACATTTTGTTGGCTGCATCCCAGTTTGGATAAAGCCCTCGTCTATCACATTCCAGTATCAGCCGCGCTGCTCCAATATATGCCAGACCTTTTCTCCGATAATCTTCACGGGTAACTACCTCAATTTCAATCCCACCGTGACTGCCCAGATTCTCGTCAATTCTCCTGCCATAACCAGAATATGAGGAAATTCCGGCTACTACTTCCCCATCCTTCAAGATACACACACCAAGTCCATATTCCCTGTATTGACTATAGCTCTTGTAGTTTGCTGTCAGATCCTTACTCCAATGTGTATCCCTGCAAATTTCAAAAAGCTCCTGATCAATCAGCCGCATTTCATACTCTCCCGGCAGACTCTCTGCTGCCTTCTGAAGCCGCTTTAAATCAAAAACCCCAGGTTCTTTTTTTATCGCATAGCGGACTGCTTTCTCCGCCTTCTCCCCATAAGACTCCACGATCATCTGTGCCCAGCTATCATTTTGCGGTACCAGGATCAGTTCCCCGGATTCACATTTTTCCAAAGCTCCGGAAATGATCTCTGATTCCGGTTTTCCACTCAGGAAGCAGAAATCCCCAAGCATAACAACACCACTCTCCGGTTTTTCCAGAGAATCCACATATATTTTCCCCATCACTCCCTGCAATGCGGACCAGACCACACTATCCTGCCAGCCTGCAAAAAGAGCACTGGCTCTGCCTGTTTCTTTTAATTCATAAATCATATTCATCCCCCTTACGTAAATCAGGCGAGAGACCTTTGCCCCTCGCCATCCTCATATGAAAATCAGCTGTTCCACGCCTGCTAAACGCTTTAGAGCGTGTTTGAAACAGGCTCTACGGTTCTATATATTTATCATTTGAAAAAGTGTACCCATCCCTATATTTCACCGTTAAATAGAATGTCTCTTTTCCATCAGTCACCTTTACAAAACAAATATTATTATCATCAAATTTATCGGTAATGTCAATACTCTGATTATGAAAATAAACCCATACACTTCCATCATCTTTATATTCTACATCCGGAGAATTGATTTCCTTCATAAGCTCTTCCGCTGTAAGGGCACGCTGAGTTCCGTCAGCATCAAAAGCTACTCCACCGCCGCCGGTCTGATGAAGTGTGCCATCCTCATTATAGTATTCCATGGTATAAGTACCATCATTGGAAACATCTAAGGTCGCCTGCGTCTGATCACCATGGAGCCAGATCTGAACAGTACGCTGGATGCCTCCAACATTCGCCGCATATGCAGTACCGGTTCCTCCAAGGATAATACAGCCTGCAATCACTGCAGCTACAGTTTTCATTTTTGTTCTTTTCTGTAATTTCGCCATATTTTTAACCTCCTGTAATGAGCCTTCTGAAGTCTGCAATACGGAAAAAGCTTTTTTATATTTTTCGTGATTAGTCATTTTCCCATTCCTCCTTTAAAGAATCCTTAAGCAGGGCTCTTCCCCTGGAAAGCCGAACCTTTACATTGCTTTCTGATAGCTTCAGGATTTCGGCAATTTCTCTGACGGAATAATCTTCGTAATAAAATAAGTGGATCACAATGCGGTACTTATCCGGAAGCTTCATTACTTCCTCAAACAAATCTCTAGACTGGGAATCAGGAAAAGAAAGGGTTTCCATATAATCCTCCAGAGAGCATTTGTTCTTCTTCCAGAAAGTCCTGTTTATATTTTTCGCCTTATTGATGACCACACGAAGGAGCCATGCCCGGATGTGCTGCTCATTTTCAAATTCTTTTCTGCTGGTATAATACTGAACAAACGTCTCCTGAACAACATCTTCCGCATCCATCTGATTCTGACAGATATTAAATGCTGCAGTGAAAAGATTGTTCTGGTAGAGTTGGATCAGCTGCTGAACTGGTTGTCTCATGAGAACTCCTCTGGCTGCTGATCAGTACGAAAAGCAGCGGTCTGTTATTTTCTTGTGTCGGGTACCTTCACTAATTATACAAATAAGGCCGGGAAAAGGTTACAAAAAATTTTAACTTTTCACCTTTGATGAATTATGCTAAAATACACCCAAAACATACTAAAAAAATAAAATCACGCCATATTCAGTTAAAACAGAAGGAGGTTTTCTCATGGAATTTCAGACACTTATTGAGAACAGAAGATCCGTGCGCAAATTCAGCTCCGATACGAATGTTACTAGAGAGCAGATTCAGCAGCTTATAAAAGCGGCTTTGGAAGCGCCATCATGGAAGAATACTGAAACAGGTCGTTATTACTGTGTTTTATCAGAGGACATGAGTCAGAAGCTTCGTAAGGAATGCCTGTGTTACGCCAATAACGATATCAAAACTGAGCATGCAGCCTTGATTGTCACCACCTTCGTACATAACCGCGCCGGTTTCCAGAAGGACGGCACTCCTGATAATGAGATTGGAAATGGATGGGGTTGTTATGACCTTGGTCTTCAGAACGAAAACCTGATTCTGAAAGCCACTGAGCTTGGTCTTTCCACTCTGATCATGGGACTTCGGGATGGAGACAAAATTCGTGAAATGCTTTCTATTCCGGAAAGTGAAACCATTGTTTCCGTTATTGCTGTAGGAAAAGCCGATGAGGAGCCAAGCCGTCCAAGGCGCAGAGAGCTGGAGGATGTTCTGAAGTTCTTTTAAACCGTGTAAATAAAGCCTGATACCTCAAAATAACTTGACATTTAAACTGCTATAAGAATATTATGATATCAGAACTAAAAATCAGAAATGAGGGATTTTATGGAAAAATCAACTGTATATTTCACCGACTTCCGCTGCAAGGTCGGCACAAGCCAGCTGGACAAGCTGAAAAAGCTATGTATTGCAGCCGGAATCAAAGACATTGATATGGATGGTAAATTCGTTGCCATCAAAATGCATTTCGGAGAACTTGGAAACCTTGCTTTCCTGCGCCCCAATTATGCAAAAGTGGTAGCTGATCTTTGTAAGGAGCTTGGCGGAATGCCATTTCTCACAGACTGTAACACTCTTTATCCGGGAAGCCGCAAGAATGCCCTGGAGCACATGGATTGTGCGAATCTGAATGGCTTTAACACCATCACTACAGGCTGTCAGATCATTATCGGTGACGGACTTCGCGGTACAGATGATGTAGAAGTTCCTGTAGAGAATGCAGAGTATTGTCCAACTGCCAGAATCGGCCGTGCTGTAATGGACGCTGACATATTCATCAGTCTTACTCATTTCAAGGGACATGAAGCCACCGGTTTCGGCGGCGCAATTAAGAATATTGGTATGGGCTGCGGAAGCCGTGCAGGAAAAATGGCTCAGCACAATAGTGGAAAACCAGTTATCGAAACAGACCTTTGCCGTGGCTGCAAGCGCTGTGCAAAAGAATGCGGAAGTGACGCTATTACATATCCTGAGAAAAAAGCGGTCATTGATTATGATAAATGCAAGGGCTGTGGCCGTTGTATCGGTGCCTGCAGCTTTGATGCAATTCATAATCCACACAGCAATTCCAATGAGCTTCTCTGCCGTAAGATGACAGAGTATGCGCAGGCAGTCTGTCATGGACGCCCATGCTTCCACATAGCACTTGTTCAGGACATCAGCCCGAACTGTGACTGCCACGGCGAAAACGATGCTCCGATTCTCCCGGATATCGGAATGTTCGCAAGCTTCGACCCGATTGCTCTTGATCAGGCCTGCGTAGATGCATGTCTCGCTGCAGAACCGATCCGCAACAGTCAGCTTGGCGACAACCTTGCTAAACCGGAATGGCATTGCCACCACAATCACTTTATGGATTCCAATCCGAATGTAGAGTGGGAGGCAACTCTGGATCACGGTGAGAAAATTGGACTTGGAACAAGAAGCTATGAACTGAAGAGAATTTAATTAATAAACAGCTGCCGCATTATCAAAACACTTTGAACAATGCGGCAGCCGTTTAACTTTAGCCTCTTTTTGCCAGATATCTTTTAATCAAAAAGGAGCAAAAATATGGAAATGTATAAATGCCATTTTCTATTCCCACATTACTGTCAGCCAGTTTTATTCCCCACTTAATATCGCTGTAACTTTCATTATCAATCAATTTTCTTAAAGATTTTGAGCGATTTTTATTTGCCTTTACTTCAACCGGAACCAGTTCATCTTTTGTCCTGACAAAAAAATCTTCTTCCAAAGTTGCATTTTCTTTTTTGTAATAATATAATCCTAATCCTTGTTTCAGAAACGCCTCTGCAACGAAATTTTCATATAAAGCCCCCTTATAAACCCCCATATTTTTATTTGCACGTAAATCTTCCTGTGCTTCTTCATCTAAAGAGGCAATTAGCAGACCTGTGTCTGGATAGTACAGCTTAAATTTCAATTCATCATAATTTCCTTTTAACGGCAATTCCGGATATTCCAGACAGTAGCAGACAGAAACAACGCCCGCATCCTTAAGCCAGTCAATACAGCCCGAATACTCTCTGCTTCTTGCGTTTTTCTCAATTTTACTTAACTGGAATTTTTTATTCTCTTTTGCCAGCTGTACCGTAACGCTTCGATATACACTGGCAATCTTCGTTTGGTCTAACCCTTCTGCATATTTTCTGATATCTTCTTCATAATCTAATTGAATCTGATGCTGAATTTCCAAAGTATCAGAAAATGTATTCGTTTCTATATATTGTCTGATCACTGCCGGCATGCCCCCAAGCACGCAATACTCAAAAAACAGTTTTTTGTAAACAGACAGCTCCGTATCAGAAAATGCTTTCCCAGAACACATATATTCCAGGATCTGTTCGATGTGTAAATCTGAGTAACCCTTTGCCCAGAGAAATTCCTCAAAATCCATAGAAAACATTTCGTAATCTGTTTTATAGCCAACGCTATTACTGTGGATCTTTTTATAGTTAATTCCAAGCGGAGATCCGCTGCAAATTACATCAAATCTTCCATCCAGCTTAAAAGCCTTCAAAGAAGTAGCAATATCCGGAAATTCCTGTAGTTCATCAAAAACGATCAAAGTTTTTCCTGCAATAAATTTTTTAGATGGGTCTATGAGAGATATATTTTTTATAATATTTTCCACACTATATCCGTCACTTAATATAGTTTTATACTGCCCCTCCAGCACAAAATTTATATACACTATATTCTTATAATTTTCACTTGCAAAATGAACAATAGATTCCGTTTTCCCAATCTGTCTTGCACCTTTAATGATTAGCGGAAGCCTGTTTTCTTTATCCTTCCACTGTCTTAAATAACTATCTACCTTTCTCCTAAAATACATAGCCTCACCCCTTCTAAAAAAGTCATCACGTTTTATAAGCTTTTATTTGCAATTTTCTCACGTTTTTCATTATTATTTTAGCACAAAAATCACGTTTTATGTACATTAAATTATTTAGACCTATATCCGCTTTCCTTGCAACCGCAATCAGACCAGGCAGGAACCGCATAAGCAAGCGTGCCGATAATCACTCGAAAAAAAACTATCTCAATCTTTTTCAAACACGCTCTACATCAGCTTGTAACTTATGAGAAATATAGTATAATTGGAGTAGTTATTTGAAATATAATGAAATCTGAAATGGAGAGTCTTACATGAACAATCATTTTTCCGCCAGGTCCAATGCTAGCAGAATTTTCCCCTGGCTGACGCAGCACTGGAAACAGTTACTGGCGGCAATTGTAATACTAAGCGCGATTGCCTTTGCCTGCCATAAGCTTTATCTTTTTTATCCCTATCTGAATCTGCCCCATGTAACTGCTGCCGATCTGGACGCCCTTGATCTGAATGGTTACAACAAGGTGATGTTTGTGGCACACCCAGATGATGATCTGCTCTGGGGCGGACGACATTTAATTGAGGATGATTATCTGGTAGTATGTATGACCCGTGGAAATGATCCGGTTCGAAGCGCAGAATTTAAATCTGTAATGGAAGCCACCGGGGACAAATATCTGATTCTTTCCTACCCGGACAAAATCGGAAAAAGTCGCAGCAGCTGGAGCTACTGGAAAAAGGATATGGAAGCAGATATTGCCACAGTCCTGAACTACAAAGACTGGAAACAGGTTGCCACTCACAACGCAGACGGCGAGTACGGCCATCACCACCATCAGATGACTTACCAGCTTGTAAAAAAAGCCTATAAAGAGACAG
Source organism: uncultured Blautia sp. (assembly GCA_934408705.1). Lineage (GTDB taxonomy): Bacteria > Bacillota > Clostridia > Lachnospirales > Lachnospiraceae > Blautia_A. The sequence goes on from CAKRVL010000021.1 coordinate 14,906, forward strand.
ACTGCGGCGCCGATTTCTATTCTTTTGGAAAGTATTATGTAAACGACAAGGTTCCCTACGACCTTGGAGAAATGCCTAAAGATCTTTATATACAGAAGCGCAAACTGGCAAAGCTCTATGTCAGTCAGCGGACCACCATAAGAAAGATGTATCATATGCTGCCCTATGAATATTGGCAGAAAGAAAATTACTGATCTTATATAAAAAGCTGTGTCCATGCCAGAATTTATTTATCCTGGCATGAACACAGCTTTTATTATTTCTTATAATCTTTTTCGCAAATTGAATCTGCCCTTATTTATTTCTCAGCAGCCTCGCTCTTAGTTACAACAACCTTATCCAGATGCCAGATATCATCTACATACTCCTGGATAGTTCTGTCGGAGGAGAATTTACCACTGCATGCAGTGTTCAGAAGTGCCATCTTCGCCCACTTCTTCTCATCCTTGTAAGCTGCTTCCACTCTCTTCTGAGCCTCAGCATAGGATCTGAAATCTCCAAGAATGAAGTACTGGTCTGCTCTGGAGCAGTTCTTTGTATTCAGAAGAGAATCATAAATATCTCTGAACAGCTCTGTATCGCTGGAGAAGGTTCCGTTGATCAGCTGCATCAGTACCTGACGGATCTCAGCATCTGTGTTGTAGATAAAGTCTGGATCGTATCCGCCATGGTTCTCATAGTTAATGATCTGGTCAGCACTCATACCGAAGATGAATGCGTTCTCCTGACCAACTTCCTCAACGATCTCTACGTTTGCACCATCCATGGTTCCAAGTGTAGGAGCACCGTTCAGCATGAATTTCATGTTACCTGTACCGGAAGCCTCTTTACTTGCAGTAGAAATCTGCTCGGAAACATCTGCTGCTGCAAAGATCATCTCAGCATTAGATACTCTGTAGTTCTCGATAAATACAACTTTGATCTTGCCGTTAATAGACGGATCATTATTTACAACATCTGCTACGCAGTTGATCAGTTTGATGATCTTTTTCGCACGCTCATATGCTGCAGATGCTTTTGCACCAAAGATGAAGGTTCTTGGATAGAATTCCATCTCCGGATGTAATTTGATCTGGTTGTACAGATAGATTACATGAAGGATATTGAGAAGCTGTCTCTTATACTCATGAAGTCTCTTAACCTGTACATCGAAAATGGAGTGAGGATCAACTTCAACACCATTGTGCTCCAGGATATATTTTGCAAGACGCTGTTTGTTCTGGAATTTAATGTTCATAAACTCCTGAAGAGCCTTCTCATCATCAGCGTATACCTTCAGCTTGCTGATCTGGGAAAGATCTGTGATCCAGTCTGGTCCAATATGGTCTGTGATCCATGCAGCAAGATTCTGGTTTCCGTGAAGAAGGAAACGTCTCTGAGTGATACCGTTGGTTTTGTTATTAAACTTCTCTGGCATCATCTCATAGAAATCTTTTAACTCCTGATTCTTCAGGATTTCTGTATGAAGTCTTGCAACACCATTTACAGAGAAGCCTGCAACGATTGCAAGGTGAGCCATCTTAACCTGTCCGTCATAAATGATTGCCATCTTTTTGATTTTCTCATAGTTTCCAGGATATTTATTCTGTACTTCGATGATGAAACGACGGTTAATCTCTTCGATAATCTGATATACACGTGGAAGAAGTCTGGAGAACAGCTCGATCGGCCATTTCTCAAGAGCCTCAGCCATAATGGTATGGTTGGTGTAAGCAACACATTTGGTAGTTACAGCCCATGCATCATCCCAGCCAAGACCTTCCTGATCCATAAGGAGACGCATAAGCTCAGCAACAGCCATAGTCGGATGAGTATCATTCATCTGGAATACGACTTTCTCGTGGAGCTTCTTGATATCATCATGTGTTTTCTTATATTTCTCAATTGCAGCCTGAATACTTGCAGATACGAAGAAGTACTGCTGTTTCAGACGAAGCTCTTTACCAGACATTTTATTGTCATTCGGATAAAGAACGTTTACGATATCCTTTGCAAGGTTCTCCTGCTCAACAGCTTTCTTGTAATCACCTTTGTCAAAGGAATCAAATCCAAACTCTTCAATAGCAGCTGCATCCCAAATACGAAGTGTATTTACTACATTGTTCTCATAACCAACGATCGGCATATCGTATGGGATTGCCTTTACTGCCTGATATCCTTCATGGATAAATTTGTTCTGACCGGTTGCCTGGTCATATTCAACTCTTACATATCCCCCGAAATGTACCTCTTTTGCGTACTCCGGACGACGAAGCTCAAATGGATAGCCTTCTTCAAGCCATGCATCCGGAACCTCAACCTGATATCCATCTCTGATTTCCTGTTTAAACATACCATAACGGTAACGGATTCCGCAGCCATATGCACTGTATCCAAGTGTTGCAAGGGAATCAAGGAAGCATGCTGCCAGTCTTCCCAGACCACCGTTTCCAAGAGCCGGATCCGGCTCCTGATCCTCAAGTGCATTGATGTCGATTCCGAGCTCTTCAAGAGCCTCTTTCACTTCACCGTATGCGCCAAGGTTTAAAAGGTTGTTTCCAAGGGCACGTCCCATAAGAAACTCCATGGACATATAGTATACGATCTTCGGATCCTGCTTTTCATAAGCATTCTGGGTATCAAGCCAGTTATCAATGATTACATCCTTCACTGTATAGCTTACTGCCTGGAAAAGCTGCTCCTGGGTTGCCTCTTCAAGCTTTCTGCGGTAAAGAAACTTAACGTTGTCTTTTACACTTTTCTTGAAGGTTTCTTTGTCAAACTGTTTATCAATCATTTTGATCCTCCTGTTGTATGTTAAATCAGAGCTTCGTTACTCCAAGAGTTACATGCTCTTTATTGATATTCCACTCTTTTACATAACCATCTGTCTCGCCATAGACAACTTCCTCAGCCAGTACTTCAGATTTGATCTCAGCCTCATTGGCCTTCATGGTCTGGATAATCTTGTCGTTATCCTTTACAGAAACACGGATTTTATCCATAACCTCAAAATCAGCTTCCTTACGCATGGTCTGGATCTTACTGATGATCTCGCGGACAAATCCCTCTTCAATGAGCTCAGGTGTAAGGTTGGTATCCAGAACAACTGCGGTCTCACCTTCTGACTCTGTTACGTAGCCCTCTGTCTGTGCAGTCTCGATGAGCAGGTCTTCCTCTGTGAGTTCAACCTTGTTTCCATTAATGTCAAGTACAAGTACACCATTTGTCTTCAGATCGCTCATAGCCTGGCTTCCATTGATTTCTGCAAGTGCAGTACGGATTCCTCCAAGAAGCTTGCCGTATTTCGGTCCAACTGTACGAAGCTGTGGTTTGAAGCTGTAGGAAATGAAGGATTCCACATCATCTGCGAATTTCACTTCTTTTACATTCAGCTCATCTGCAATAATGTCTGTGAAATATTTATCCATCACCTTCGGAGCTTTTACATACATGGTTCCGATTGGCTGACGGTTCTTAATGTTTGCTGTATTACGGCATGCACGGCCCAGAACAACAACATCCAGAACTTCTTCCATATTTTCTTCCAGGTCTTTATTGATCCACTCTTCCTTTACTTCCGGGAAGTCACAGAGATGGATACTCTCCGGAGCAGTCTTATCCAGGGATCTTACAAGGTTCTGGTAGATATCCTCTGTCATGAACGGGATCATCGGAGCTGCAGCCTTGGCAACAGTTACCAGCGCGGTGTAAAGAGTCATATAAGCATTGATCTTATCCTGCTCCATTCCCTTTGCCCAGAAACGCTCACGGCAGCGTCTTACATACCAGTTACTCATCTCGTCTACAAAGCCCTGAAGTGCTCTTGCAGTCTCCGGGATCTTGTAGTCGTTCAGATCCTCATCAACGGTCTTTACAAGTGTATTCAGCTTGCTGAGAAGCCATTTATCCATAACCGGAAGCTTGTCATAGTCAAGTGTATATTTGGTAGCATCGAAATTATCAATATTTGCATAAAGTACAAAGAATGCATAGGTATTCCACAGAGTACCCATAAATTTGCGCTGACCTTCCTGAACAGCCTTGCCATGGAAACGATTCGGCAGCCATGGTGCACTGTTGATGTAGAAGTACCAGCGGATCGCATCTGCACCGTAAGTCTGAAGTGCATCAAACGGATCAACTGCATTTCCTTTGGACTTACTCATCTTCTGGCCATTCTCATCCTGAACATGTCCAAGAACGATAACGTTCTTATATGGAGCCTGATTAAACAGAAGAGTAGACTCAGCAAGAAGGGAGTAGAACCATCCTCTGGTCTGGTCAACAGCCTCGGAAATAAAGTTTGCCGGGAACTGCTGTTTGAACAGCTCCTGATTCTCAAATGGATAATGATGCTGTGCAAATGGCATTGCTCCTGAATCGAACCAGCAGTCAATAACCTCCGGTACACGGTGCATAATGCCGCCGCACTCCGGACATTTCATGGTAAGCTCATCAATGTATGGGCGGTGAAGCTCTACTGTTTTGGCACGCTCATCTCCTGTTTTCTCATAGAGATCCTGACGGCTTCCCACAGATTCCATATGACCGCAGCTGCACTCCCAGATATTCAGTGGAGTTCCCCAGTAACGGTTACGGCTGATACCCCAGTCCTGAACGTTCTCAAGCCAGTCACCGAAACGTCCTTTACCAATGCTCTCCGGAATCCAGTTGATGGTATTGTTATTGCGGATCAGATCCTCTTTAACAGCTGTCATTTTGATAAACCAGGATTCTCTTGCATAATAGATCAGTGGTGTATCACAACGCCAGCAATGTGGATAATCATGCTCGAATTTCGGAGCATCGAACAGCTTGCCTTCTTTTTCAAGATCAGCCAGTACCATTGGATCTGCTTTCTTAACAAATACACCGGCATATGGTGTCTCAGCAGTAAGATCACCCTTGCCATCTACAAACTGTACAAATGGAAGACCATATTCACGGCCCACACGGTTATCGTCCTCACCGAATGCAGGAGCGATATGAACGATACCGGTACCATCACTCATAGTAACGTAGTTATCACATACGATATAGTGCGCTTTCTTGCCCTTGGATGCTACATAGTCGCCTGTGCATTTAAACAGCGGCTCATATTCCTTGTATTCCAGATCTTTACCCTTGTAAGTTTCCAGAACCTCATATGCAGGCTCCTCTTCCTTTGCAAGCTTGCCAAGTACTTTGTCAAGAAGTGCTTCTGCCATATAGTAAGTATATCCATCTGCAGCTTTTACCTTACAGTAAGTCTCATCCGGATTTACACAAAGTGCAACGTTAGAAGGCAATGTCCATGGTGTGGTTGTCCATGCCAGGAAATATGCGTCCTCTCCAACTACTTTGAAACGCGCAATTGCAGAACGCTCTTTTACTAATTTATAGCCCTGGGAAACCTCCTGGGATGAAAGCGGGGTTCCACAGCGCGGGCAATAAGGAACGATCTTGAAGCCTTTGTATAAGAGACCTTTGTCCCAGATTTCTTTCAGTGCCCACCACTCAGATTCAATGTAATTATCCTCGTAGGTTACATATGGATGCTCCATATCAGCCCAGAAACCAACTGTTGAGGAGAAATCCTCCCACATTCCTTTATATTTCCAGACACTCTCTTTACACTGCTGGATAAACGGCTCCATACCGTATTCCTCGATCTGCTCTTTTCCATCCAGACCAAGCTTCTTCTCTACTTCAAGCTCTACCGGAAGACCGTGAGTATCCCATCCGGCCTTACGCGGAACCATGTAACCCTTCATTGCACGGTATCTTGGAATCATATCCTTGATAACACGTGTCAGTACATGGCCGATATGCGGCTTGCCGTTTGCAGTCGGCGGTCCGTCATAAAATGTATAGGTTGGACCTTCTTTACGGTTTTCCATACTTTTTTCGAAAATATGGTTTTCTTTCCAGAATTCTTCTACTTTTTTCTCGCGATCTACGAAATTGAGATTCGTGTCTACTTTCTGGTACAAAGCTTTTTCCTCCTTCAATATTATCAGTCGATTGCTGTTGGAATTTCTTATTACAGAACAAAGCGGACAAGTCCGCTTACATAAAAAAGCCCTCATCCTGCAAAAGGACGAAGGCTGTCAGCACTCGTTATACCACCTGTTACAATGTACGGGTTCACAACTGTGACCGATACATGCTCCCTGTAACGGAGGAATTCCGTTATCTCCTACTTGTTCCTTCAGAGATAAAACTCCGGAGTGATCTTCGGCTGAATCTACTTGTGCCGGGCTTACACCGTCCCCGTCTCGCTGAAAAGATCGCAGGCAATTTCTTCCTGACCATCTTAAACGTTCAAAATCAGCTTACTGTCTCCATCGCAGTCTTTAGCTATTATGTTTTCCTGTCTATTATAAGGGTCTGAATTTCTATATGTCAAGTGTTTTTCCGCTGAAAAAGTGGGAAGAATAGAAGCAAATACTGCTGTATTTGTCGATTTTCCCAGATGGCAGGAACAATTCACATTCTTTTAATAGTTTTAAATATGGAAAAGTGGTATAATAAAACACATCAACTTTAGAAAGGATTTTTTATGAGCAGAAGAAATCTTCATATGAAAATAAAACGGATTTTCTGCGGAGTTCTGGCGGCAGGAATGCTGCTGGGGCAGACCGGTACAATATGGGCAGAAGCCACTGACACCACAGCAGGTGACACAGTCACCGGTTCACCTACCCCTACTCCGGATCCCCATACTGAATATTATACACAGGCAGCTGATACGGATTCCATCGAAGGCTGGCCGGAGGGACCCCGGATAGAAGCTCAGTCAGCAGTTCTCATGGATTTGAACACAGAGGCTATTCTGTATTCTAAGAATGCCAATACCAAGCTGTATCCAGCCAGTATTACCAAGCTTCTCACCTGTCTTCTTGGCTGCGAACACCTGGATGTAAATGCTGAGGTTACTTTATCCCAGCAGGCAGCATACGGCATTGAAGCCGGAAGCTCCACCATTTACGGTGACGCCGGAGAGGTTTTCACAGTTGAGCAGTGTCTCATGGCTCTGATGCTGGAATCAGCTAACGAAATGGCACTTGCCATAGGCGAAGAGGTTTCCGGTTCTGTAAAAAAATTTGTTGAACTAATGAACACCAGAGCGGAACAGCTTGGATGCAAGAATTCCCACTTTAACAACCCTAACGGTCTTCCTGATGAGACACATGTAACTACAGCCGCTGATATGGCGAAGATTGCCAAGGCTGCATGGCAGAATTCTCTTTGCAGGAAATTTTTTACCACAGACCTGTATAACATTCCTCCAACTAATATTTTTAAGGAAACCCGCTATCTCCTGAATCATCATAAGATGATGGAGGGCAGAGATTACGCTTACAGCGGTGTTCTCGGAGGAAAAACCGGTTATACAGATGCCGCCGGTTCCACACTGATCACCTACGCCAAGCGTGGAAATATGGCTCTGGTTGCTGTTGTCATGAACTCTGTAAATGGTGCGTGGGCTGATACTAAAAGCCTTCTGGACTATGGTTTTGATAGCTTTGAATGCAAAAAGGTCAAGCTCAGCAAGAATCCGGTTCCTAAGAAGAACCTGCCAAATGAACAATATCTGCTGAATAATTGCGGCAATACCTATCCATTCTACTACACCAGAAATGTTTATGTTACAGTTCCAACCGGAACAGATCTTAGCACCCTTACCAGGAAGCAGGCGATTCTTTCTAATGCAGTGGGGCCGCTGAGATTAAAGAGCAAATACTATTTCAATGGACAAATGGTGGGATGGGGAATGCAATACGAACGATCAGTTATGACTGATCTGCTGACTATACCACGGACATAAAATGAAGTGAAACATAACACGGGCTGGAGCGTTTAAATATGCTCCAGCCCATTCTCCTTGAACTGCAATTCTTTTTATGAAATTTACTTCTTATACCAGAATCTTAAACATTTCACCTTAATATTCGATGGATTTGATATAAGTTTTCCTATATCGAGGTTCATTGTCCTGGTCTTTCCAGGTTTTATGTTAACCTTAAAAGTTTTGGTGCGAGTCATTTCTTCGTTAATAGTCATGGTAAACCGAAGCTTCACTTTGGTAATAGTAGTTTTGGATTTGTTCGTAAATTTAGTTTTATAATAAGTTTTACCTGTATCTGGATAATATTTATAACCAAGCACTTTAACCTGCAGCTGCTTCAGCTTGGGCTTTGGTGCCGGCTTCTTATTTACAATTACAGTTATAACTCTTCGCTTGCCATTCACCAGAGCACTTACCTTCGCGGTACCTGGCTTCTTTGCAATAATAAAACCACCGGCTGCATCAACAATCTTTTTATTACTGGATTTTACCTTCTTGATCGTAATGTCACCGCCACCTGTTTTGAACACATAACTGGAAAACATTGTTGTGTCTCCCACTCTAAGGGAAATCGAACTGGAAACGGTTATGATGGTTTTTTGCACTGTAAACGAAGCCTTTTGCGTCTGTTTTCCATAATTGAAAACCAAATCAGCGGAACCTGCTTTCAGGAAATAAACGCTTACCTCAAAGCTGTCATTAGAACTGGGGGTAATACCTGTAACCGTTGCTACTGATGGATCTGAAATGCTTACAGAATATTTTGATGGATCCTTATTGGAATCAAAAACATAAGGATCATCCACTGTTATCAGAAACATTCCTGTAGTTTTATCATAATTGGTTTCCGGCGGGTAAATTTTGATTTCTGCATTTTTACGGTTTTCCCGGACATTTACCGTAATATTAAAATCCACATACTGTTCCGGAACATAGCCATCATAAATCAGCCCTATTTCCATAAATTCCAGCTTTCCCGACTCACTAAAGGACTCTGAACCCTGTGCAATATTATTTCCATTCGGATACAGATAGGTGCTGTTATCATCCAGCCATAAGCTTACCCAATGCAGAGACAGATCATCCCTTGAAAAGGTTATGGTCGCATCCACCTGATAGTCCATCGCTTCTCCGGATGGAATCTGGTAGCCAATATAATACTTAAATTTATTTTCGCTTTGCAAATCCAGGGTTCCGCTTCCGCTAAGCTTAAATCCATCTTGAGTGATCTCCTTCGTAATCGCAGCCTGAGCCTGCTTTGGTCCGAAACAGAGCAGCATAAGCATTGCAAAAACAAAGGTCAGAATATATTTTCCAAATCCTGCTGAACTCTTTTTCCTAATCATAAAAACCCCCTCCTTTTCTTTTATACACTAATAATATCTCTTATGATCAGTATATATATCCGGAGGGGATTTTTCTATTAACCAATTGTTAGTTTCTTATTTTTCTTCTTTTTTTATCCGTTTTTTCGCACGGTGGGCGTCGCGTTTCTGCCGGATTTCATCGGCTTCTTCTGATGTTATGTTGGTAAGCATCTTGATCACATAGTACATATTATCTTCTGTTCGCCGGATTCTGATTTTCCCTGACACATAGCCGTGTTCCTGGCAAAGAGACACACTATAATATACCTTGGAATTATTCATAAACCATCGGATCTTCCGCTTGGCAGGATTATGGCACAAAGGACACCTTGTACTGGTTACTTCTCTGTCCTTCATGGCTTTTTCCCGGAAGTAAAATTCCCTTGACACATATTTATCATAGGTTGGATAGGACACATATATCTCTTCACGCCGGCTTTTAGGATTCTGATATACATCCAGGGAAGAATTTGGAAGAATATATTCATCTTCTATTTTTTGCAAAATACATGCAGTATAATACGCATCTCCCAGTGCCCGGTGAAAATCCATTTTCTTTTCTACGCCCATCTTATCTGCAGCAAATTCCAGTGCTCTTCGCTCGCCATTTTCCTCATAGCGGAGGGCAAATAATTTCTGCACATCGTAGTAGGTCACAGGTCCCGGAATCAGGGAAAGCTGGCCATAGTATTTCATATTCCGCTGCAATTCCATCACATCCTGGTTTCCCCATGTAAAGAAACAATATTCTTCTCCACACCATTCTATAAATTCTGCAGCAGCCTGAGGAAAAACAGTTCCATTCTGCAGATCCTTATAATTCATATGAATTACTTCATGGATACTGTCATGAATCCAGTTGTACACCTGAGGCTTGATCAGACGCTGAAAGCTATCCACAATTTCTTTCTTTTCATTCAGTTTCACTGCGCCGATTTCTATGATTTCAAAAGGCAAACGGCTGTTGGACCACCTTTTTCCTCCCGGACTCTGATTCCATTCCAGGTCAAATACAATGTAATTCATGATTAAAATCCTTCTCTTGGGAAAAGTTATTTCGTGCTCTTCAGACAATCTCTGCTATAGATGCCTAATTCCAAACAAGTATAACAGACAGCTTAAATGATGTAAAGACAAAAGAAATCCTGCCGGTATGCAGCCGGCAGGAAATAAAAGGGGGTATGAAACAAAATCTATATAATAAACCATTTCTATGAGCTGCTTAGCTTCAGCCCTCAATAGAAATAAATTTCTTCTCTTCTGGTTCTTTCTTCTTAGCTTCTTTCGGGAAGGTAACTACAAGAACACCATTATCATATTTCGCATGAATATCCTCATGCTCTACATCTTTACCTACATAGAAGCTTCTGGAGCACTGTCCGGTATAACGTTCTCTGTGGATAAATTTACCATTATTATCCTTCTCATCCTTATTCTCAGTTCTTGCAGCCTGAATGTTAAGATAACCATCCTTCAGCTGGATCTTTACATCCTCTTTATGAAATCCAGGAAGCTCAACACTCAGCTCGTAATTTCCATCAATTTCCTTAATATCAGTCTTCATCAGTTCAGCTGCTCTGTAACCTCTGTTATTCTCTCTTTCTGCAGGTAATCTCATCCAATCATCAAATAAGTTTTCTCCAAAAATACTAGGCATTAACATAACTCATTCCTCCTTATATTGTGAACACTTGTGTTTTATTAACATATCCAATGAACCTGAAAGATTTATTTCTTCTTCCTTTGTTCTGTATGTACTATAACACGCATTGTTAGCACTGTCAAGATGTGAGTGCTAATTTTTTGTGAAGAATTTGTGAACCAAGAATTTGTGAAACCAGAATTTGTGAAACCTGAATTTGTGAAACCTGAATTTGTGAAACCCTGAAATATAGTTCTCAGAGCAAATGATCCTATTCGCCCCAATAATTGCAAGCCGTTTGCATTTATCAAAATAGCACGTTAACTTGTAAGCATCAATATTATTTGCAAATAATTTGCATTTTTATTTTTCAGGGATGGAATTGACGCGTTCAGAATAAAAGGATAAAATAAATAGAAAAAACACAAACGAAGGGGAGAAAGCAATGGCTGAGCGAAAACCATATACCACAAAAACAAGACAGATTATTCTGGAATATCTGAAAAGACAACAAGCTGTTACGGTCAGTGTATCTGACATTGAAAAATATTTGAAAGATGAGGGAATTAAGGTAAATACAACAACCGTATATCGATACCTTGACAAACTCTGTACAGAACATATTGTAATTAAATATCCGGACCTGAATTCCGACAAAGCCGTATTTCAGTTCGCCGGTGAAGAAAAGAAATGTACAGAACATCTGCATCTGAAATGTATCAAATGCGGTAAAGTTGTACATCTGGACTGTGACTTTATGGATGAATTAAAAGAGCACCTGTATCGGGATCACGGATTCCGTTTGCAGTGCAATGGAGATATGCTTCATGGAATCTGCCAGGACTGTGAAGAAAAAGAAGCTCCGTAACTGTGAGCGTACTGAACAGTTACGAATCTTCTTCACAATCCTAACAGTCTTATAAAGGACAGGACATTATAAAATCTCAGATTTGTTTTCTTCCGAACCAATATGTCTGATCTGCCAGATAATGCATTTAACTGATACCGGAACTGTAACAAGGCAGGCAATGGCACCAGATAACATAATCGCAACATCCTGAAACAGAAATCTGGAATTAAGAATGCTTTCCAGATTATATTGCTGTGTCTGCACATAGGAAAATAATAAAATACTTCCTCCAAGATAGGCAAAAAGCAGGGTATTTACTGTTGTACCTATGATTTCTTTTCCAACCTGATAACCTGATGAAGTAAGTTCCCTGTCCGTCAGACTTTTTTTATGGATCCAGACTTCATACACAGATGAGATTACAGATAATGCAGTATCAATAACAGCTCCCAGAGTACTGAAAACACTCACAAAAACTGCCACATGAAGCATATTGATACTGATATCTGTGTTGTAATAGTACATAAAATCATCTTCTGAAATCTGAAGTTCATTTAATCCATAGCTTCCTGCTCTCCATGTAATAATATAAATTGGAATAAACAGAATCAACATTACAAGCAATGTTGCCAGGAAAGCAGCTCGCGTTTTGGAATTATTGCCATTCTGATAAAACAGCGAATTATAACAGACACCGGCTCCTGCCGCCAGTATCAGAAGCAGCGCAGGAAATCCGGATGACATCAGTATAACTGAAAAAAACAGAATAATAATATTACCGGCCAGTGTCATAATCGAAACAGCCCCGCGATCTCCGCCAATCGTAATCATCAGAAATAATAACACTAATGCAAGAAAAAGAATCATTTTTTGCCACTCCTTTTCAGTGATGGTATTTTCATAATAATCGAAGCAATCAAAACAGATACCGGGATTGCCAGTACTATTCCTATACTTTCTACCAGAAAACGGCAAATATCATATGGAATGTGGTACCTTACAAGTGTTATAAATCTGATCTCATTATTCATTTTAAGTATAAACATCGGGATCATGCCACTTGCCAGAACAAACAACAGTACATTTATCATGGTTCCCATAATATCATATCCAATTTCCCTTCCCGAATGTATCAGCTTTCTTATAGAAACCGATGGATTTTTGCGAACAATTTCGCCTGTTGCCGCACTGATGGTTACTGTTACATCCATAATTGCTCCAAGCCCTGTCAGCATAATATCCATCCAGAATATATCCGCTGAATTACTCATGCTTCCAAGGTATTCCAGATTAGAATAATCTAAATCTCCATACCTGTGAGCGGAAAGATCAAACAGCGTCATAATCAGGAAAAGGACGCACAGAGTCGAAAGGACTGATGCCCATGTTTTCCTGTGAATTCCATTCAGACAGATTAATGTGGTCAATGAAAAAAGAAGTACAATTACATTACATATCTTCAGAATATTCTTTCCATCTCCCAAAAGTTTAAATCCATACACAAAGATCAGTGTATTCAGTATCACTGATATGATCGTATAAAATCCCTGTCTACCCGTAATATAAATCAGAAGAAGAAGCAGAGCACCACCCATTACAACCAGATAAGTGTCGCGTTTTACAGAACGTATAGTTCTCCCAGGTCTGTCTTTTGAACCATTCAGAAGAACCGTGTCTCCTTTATGATATTTCTGCGTCTGAACCTGTGAAGAAGTGTATTCGTTAGAAAGTGCAACTTCTTTACCTTTATATACACCGTTCAATATCCGGGCTGTAATTTCCTGAGTATAATAATGTTCTTCTGCGTCTCTGGTTCCCTCTCTGCTCATCGTTTCCTTTTCTGATACAGAACATATCTTTGCCAGAGGAGTATGGTAAAATCTGGCATTAAAGCAGGTAAATATGACGCAGATAATATAGATGCCTGCTAAAAGATATTTTTTATGAGATAGACAAAATTTCATCGAATTTATTTTCTCCTTACAGATTAACCGTTACTGTTCCTTGCCAATATCGCATTGTACACTTTTATTCGATATTGGTCAATATGATTTGCAAGCAATTTGCATTTTGTAAAAAATTATTCTTTTCACATGGAGGCAAACAATAAATGACAGTGGATAACCAGAAAAAGCCAGAGATTAAATGCTGATAACACCCGGATAAAATCCACAAAAATGCTGTTATCTGGATAAAACTAAGGAGTTATGTTTCAGTAATCCAAAACCCCAAAGTACTTGACAGCCAAACTGAGAAATTATCCACTTTTTATACTAAAACGATAATGAAACAGAAATTTTATTTTCTCTGTTTTGCCGAAAAATCAAGATGTCATTAACGGGGTACTGAATAGTTACGATTATTCGCAATATTCGATTCATCCACCCAATTACACAAAATCACAATCGTCTCATAATTTACATTGATATATGTACGCCACCTTTACGTCCGCCAAACGATTGTGAATGCATTCATAATTTGTTATAATTTTCTGAAAGGAATTACAACTTAATATTTACCAGAATAAAAAGCAACATTGCACAGACGAGGTACAGACATATGGCTAAACATTTTACAGATAATTATGAAAAACAAATATATATCGGAAGGAAATTGTTCTTGAAATATGACCAGGATATGCTGATAAAGAAATATAGCTTAAAGAACGATCCGGAATATCTGTACCTGGATTATATTGGAACAGAATATAGAATCAACCGCGTGGATGGTTCCATAGAATATATGAATGAAGAAGCATGGCAGACCTGCCGGGAATATTCAATCGTTATGACGATCTACGATCTGCTCTGCTACTCAGAAGATAAACCGCTGCCCCCACTGACCGGACAGTGGCAGCCGATAAACAGATTTGTGCCCAGCGGCAGCAGTCCATCTGCAAATGTGTTCGCTTCAAAATACGAATCCATTTTTTCAGGCAAAACAGATACCGTCAGCCAGGCTTGTCTCTGCCTTGGAGGGAAATTACAAAAACGTCTGGCTGGCGCTGATCTGACCTTTAAAATGCCTGTTATGGGCAATTTTTCCGTATTATTTCAATTCTGGGATGAGGATGAGGAATTCCCTGCAAAAATCTTATTGTTGTGGGACAAGGCATCCTTATCGTATCTTCACTTTGAAACAACCTTTTATCTTCAGGGAGATTTACTGGAAGCAATATTACAGAAAATCAATGGTTAATCATGGCTTCTTTCTGTAAATAATACCATGATACCAGTGTCAAAAGGTCAAAAAGCTGTTCGTGCTTGCACGATAAGGCTTTTGAACTTGGGACACGCCAAATATGAGAAAGTAGCGATTTACACAGTAAATCAGCGGATTTCGAATATTTGGAGGATTGCGGGAGCAACGTAGTTGCGTAGCAATCCGGGTATCAAAACTACTTAAGATATGCTTTTCATACTTCTCCCAAATAATATCTGCCATATGCGTCTGCTGCCTTGATCGCTGCAAATACACTCTCAGGGGTAACTGTGAATGGCATATTGTGAAGTGTATCACCCTCCGCACATGCAGCTTTGGCAACTTCCATAAGCTGTTCATCTGTTGCTTTGCCAGCTCCAAGCTCTTCAAGAGTAACCGGCAGTCCCACTTCTATACACCACATAATAATTTCTTCAAGCTCTTCCTGTGGAATATTTTCCAGTACCAGCTGTGTCAGCGTTCCAAATGCAACCTTTTCTCCATGATACATATGATGGCATTCTTCCAGTACAGTAAGCCCATTGTGGATTGCATGGGCTCCTGCAAGTCCGGCACTTTCAAATCCAATTCCGGAAAGCAACGTATTTGCTTCAATGATCTTTTCTACTGCCGGAGTGCATACACCAGCTTCCAGAGCAATTTTAGCCTTTACTCCTTCTTCCATCAGAGTATCGAAGCAGAGCTCTGCCAGCGCCATAGCTGCTCCTGTTATATTTCCTCCTGCGCAAGAGGTTGCACCACTTCTCTTACATGCTCTGGCCTCAAAATAAGTGGCAAGCGCGTCACCCATCCCCGCTACAGTCAATCTGACAGGAGATTTTGCAATAATATCTGTATCCATCATAACAAGATTCGGATTAGAAGGAAGGAATAAATATTTCTCAAAAACGCCTTCTTCCGTATAAATTACAGATAACGCACTGCAGGGAGCATCTGTGGATGCAATCGTCGGGCAGATAAATACCTGTGTTCCAGCATAATGCGCAACAGCTTTCGCCGTATCAAAAATCTTGCCGCCACCAATACCAATGGTAAGATCGCAGTCATTGTCCTTTACAACCTTCAGAAGTCGGTCAATCTCACTGTTGCAGCATTCACCATTGAAATAATCAAATACTACCTCACAGCTGCTTTTGGCAAAACTATCCTCGATTATTTTACCAATTCTCTTATAACCACCCTGACTGATCAGAACCAGTGCTTTTTTGCCTGCTTCTGCAGCATATTTGCCAATGTTTTTCATTTCGCCTGCACCCTGTACATATTTAGATGGGCTGATTAAAATTTTTGCCATTAAAATTCTCCTTTCTACGTTTGTATTAGCATCATCATTTTCCGGTATTTCTATCCCTTCTTATACACAATTTAATAGCAGATTCACTTCATTGTCAAGTAATGGAATGAATCTGCTATATACTATCTCAGTTGATATTTTATTTACTTAATGCTTCATCCGGCGCCCAGAATATTCCAGACATCATCAATCACGTCATAGTAATAAACCTGATCATCGTACACTGCATAGTAATTTTCTTTTACAAACTGATCTTCATGTTCTGTTCCGAGAACAAATACCATGCATTCTCTTCCGTCTATAACTTCCTTACTTCCAGTATACCATACTGACATTCCAAGTCTTAAATAATAACTGACTTCATCAGTCTCACAAAGCAAATTATAAGCTCTATCTACCTCTGTATTATTTTCTTCTGACAGATCACCTTCATATTCACTATATTCTCCATCTCCACCATAATAATAGATAGAGAAATCACAGCAATGCTTTTCTTCTGCAAGGCGGCCATCTTTTAAAGAAACTGCGGGGCGGTATGTAACACTCATATTATCTTCGGTTGCAGAAACCATTACATTGGAGTATATCTCACTTATATTGCACTTGAGAATGATGATCTCATCTGGTGCTCCTTTATAATAAGGAGCATCCAGATTATCGCGATATTCAGCATCTTCTGTCATTTCGGATGGATAAACACTAATTGACCAGCCATATCTGGGTACAATGGCATAAACCTCATATCCACCTGCATCTACAACTGTACCATTTTGTAAAAAAGGATAAATTTCCGGATAATCATTCTGTCTCGTATAATCCAAAATATCCTGTGCAAGTGCATCTTCACCAATATATCCCAGAAATGCCATTCCTACCTGACAATCATTTTCCCTTAAACTGTCCTGTAAGTAATCCAAATAGGCAGCTTCTTCCTGCAAGCTTCCCATACATTCCACTGGCATGATAAATGCCAGCAGCAAGGCACTGATACCTATTATGATTGAACATTTCTTCATGATGTCAGTCCCCCTTGTAAACAAAATCCGTCTCTTCTGACGCTGTCTCAACCATCATTCAAAGTCAGACATTCTTACTCTACGGCTAATTTTTCAAAATACACCTTAACTGTAAAGTCTGTATCACCAAAGTCTGAATACTCGTCATCGCCCTCTGCTGCTTCTGCTGCTTCCGCATCCGCTGCTTCTGTATCCGCTGCTTCTGTATCCGCCGCTTCATCCAGGCTGTCGCCAGTTGTAAAGCACAGATTGCCATCATCCAGCAGATAGAATCTCATCAAATCTGTACTGAATAAAGAATAGCTTTCAGAATCCTCTTCCTTCTCTGTTGTGGATTTTAATATCAACGCATTTCCATCCAGTTCACCCTCAAGGTCAACCTCTGTTTCGGTTCCGCTTTCGATCATTACAAGAGAAGCTTTGCCGCCTGAAATGGAAATTTTCATTTCCACATCTGAAACTCCGGCAGCTGTAGGCATCTGCATTCCGAACGCATCCATCAATGTGCTGTTCCAATCACCATCAAAGTCTTCCAGCTTAGGTTCTTCTACTGGTTTTCCCGGTACATAAGGTACATATTCTTCCTTTTCCTTATTCATGATAAAGAACATTCCACCAGCGTCCACGGAAATAGTTCCATCTGAATATTCAGCTTCCACAGTCTCATCATTTGAGGTTATTAACAGCTTATCCCCATCAATTTTCCATTCCAGCTCGTCAGGCTCCGCCTCACCGCCTTCATAAGCATTGGTTACTTCACCCTTGCCGCCTTCAGCAAAATTGAAGGTCATTTCCATTCCCATCATTTCCGGATGGAATGTATTTTCACCACCATCCATAGAAAGACTGTTCACATACCACAAACCTTCTACATCCTTTTCTTCCAGAGCATAAACATTTACACTGACAACACCTGCCATCATAACTCCCAATGCACCTGCTGCCCATAATTTCATTTTTTTACTCATAATCCATTCTCCTTTCTTATGTGAGATCACAATACAGCTTCACTTCTAATATGGTCTTAATTCTCCACAGAACTCACAGAACTTACCCGTATTTTCTGCCCCGCATTTACATTTCCATGTACTGCCCGGCTGCATTCCACCATTCATACCGTTATTCATCGGCATTCCGTTCATTCCTGACATTCCCGGCTGCATTCCGCCATTCATTCCACCATTCATAC
>CAKRVL010000022.1 GCA_934408705.1 uncultured Blautia sp.
TTTGCTTCTGCGTATTCTTTCTTAGAACCGTCTTTTAATGTGATAATCATGATTCGTGTCTCCTTTTCTTTTTCTGATACTGTATCTGGCAAAATACTGCCAGGTACTTATAAAACGTATGATAACGTTTGCCTACACAGGGACGAGGGAAATTTTTGTAACAGGAGCATTATAGAGTAATTTCCTAGTACAAAAAAGCCCCTTACAATGTTCTCACACTGTAAGGGACGAATATACTCGCGGTTCCACCCTGCTTGCCATAGCATACGTATCTGTAAACCAGGCCACTTATTTGATGGTAACGGAATCACCGGACCGGATTAGGGCCACTCAGAGGTAGTTTTCGACTGCTTCCTGATAAGGCATTTCCAGCTGCCTGCCTCTCTCTGAAACATTCCACAGTTTACTCTTCTCATCAACGTGTTTTCTTATCACTATGCCCCATTATAGCCTCGGCTTTTTGGTTTGTCAATAAGCTGGAAAATAATTTTCTCCGAT
The DNA here is from genome assembly GCA_934408705.1 of uncultured Blautia sp. Taxonomy (GTDB): domain Bacteria; phylum Bacillota; class Clostridia; order Lachnospirales; family Lachnospiraceae; genus Blautia_A. Next base: position 499 of record CAKRVL010000022.1, read on the forward strand.
TATTTTCCGCCCGTTATTTTCTGCCTTAAATATTTCCTCTGAGCTTTTCCTTAATAAGTGCTGCCACTTCTCGCACCACATAATGGATCTGCATAATGGGATCTGACTCTGCCGCAATTCCAGACGGATGCTCATATCCTATTTTCTCTGCCAGCTTTATTGCACGGTACACATGGAAATTATTAGACAAAATTCCTGTACTCTTCTTACTGCATCCTGTAAGCTCATCAGAAAATTTCAGATTTTCCATAGTGCTGGTAGATTTTTCTTCTAATACAAGCCTGTCCTCTGAAATCCCATGTGCTGTAAGATAATTTTCCATGCACTTAGCTTCTGTAATATCTTCCCCTGATCCCTGTCCGCCGGAGAGTATCAAAATGGTATCTTCATTTTCCCTGGCGTATTTAAGAGCTGCCTTCAGACGAAGCTCCAGAGCCTTCGACGGTACATCACCTTTCACATGAGCGCCTAACACTACCACATAATCCAGATTCTTTTCTCCGGAAGCTTTCATTCCTGAGATTACTTGACTACAGATAAATGCAAAGCATATTGTACCAGCCAGAACCACTGTACCAATTCCATACTTCAGCCATTCTCCAAAAACTCCGGGATGATTTCTCCCATAGCATATGAACACTGCGCAACCTTCAAAAAGCACCGCCAGTAATGCCCAGAACCAGGCAAAATCTGCCGTAATCCCTGCATAAACCACGATCAGAAGATAATACGCCAGGCATATAATACCTGCGCAAAAACATATTAAACTCAACTTTCATTCTCTCTTTCTAAACGGAAACGGATTGCAAGGCTGTTATCCACCATTACAATCCGTCTCAGCTGCCGGAATCTACCGGATCCCGGATAATATTCACATTCTATTAGTTTCTGCCACAGCAGAATTTATATTTCTTTCCGCTTCCGCATGGGCACGGATCATTACGTCCGATCTTATGTGCCTTCACAACAGTACCGGATTTCTTCTGCTCAAGATAAAGCTCTTTACGCTTCTCTGGTGTAAAGATCTTATCCCACTGCGGAAGATTGTAAAGCCAGTCAGCCTTAGCATCTACCATGTTCTTGTACAGAAGCTCTTTATCAAAGCAAAGACTTACAGTAGTATTCTCATCCATAGTCTCGATAGGATTCTGAACCTTAAGGCTGTCATTGATTCCATCAAGGAAGCCAACCATGGTAAGCACTTCCAGATTATATTTCTCTGCAAGCTCTTTAACTGTACCGGTAACTACCTCGTCCGGATTCTCAAGAAGCTGTGCATAAATATTCTTCTCAACATTAAAATATCTTGCCCAGAACTGCTGAAGTTTATTACGGTCTGCCTGCTGGTCATAAGCAATGGCACGCCACTGCTCTAAAATGGTCTTGTCGCTCATTTTTTATTCCTCTTTTCAACAAAATTTCGTAATTATGCCGTTTTACAGCTGGAAGTTATTATACCATCTTTTACATAAAAACACAAATCTTATTTTTCTCCCAAAATTTTCTTGCAGATATTTCATAAAATATGTACTGTTTTTCTGTAACATCTGCATAAAACCCGGAAACACTGTCTATACTATGACTGTTCAGTAAAATGAACATACAAATTCATTGAATCCCCCTTCAATGATGATGGCGTAATACAAAAGATAAACGAGATTAACTTTTATCCTCCCCAAAACGCCTTAGACTCTGCGAAAATCCCAGGTCTAAGGCGTTTAAAATAATAACAACACTATGATTTATTTCACTCCAAGCTTCTCCAGCTCTCCTGCTGCCTGCTTCAGGTCGTGGAACTGAATTGCATGGATCCCCAGCTTTCTTGCTGCCTCACAATTCTCCAGACGGTCATCCAGGAATACACTCTCCTCCGGTTTCAGGCCGAATCTGGAAAGAAGAGTCTCATAAATATCTGCTTCCGGCTTAATCTGCTGAACTTCACAGGAGAAAATCACACCATCCATATTTTTCAGGAATGGCATCTTATTATCTCTTGTATGCTCCAACATAAACTGACTGTAGTTAGACAAAATATACAGACGATAGCCCTGACTTCTCAGATAACCTGTCCATGTCTCTGCATAATCCATAATTCCAACTGTCTTCTCAGATTCATTAATAACACGCTTTACATCTTCCTCATATTCTGAAGGAAGAGCTGCAATAAACTGTTTAAGATATTCTTCCTCAGGCAGAAGGCCTCGGTCACGCTCATTCCATATCTGGCTTTTAAAAACCTTTTCTGCGATCAGCTTTTCTTCTTCTGCCGGGAAATTAAATTCTTTCAGATATGTTTCCCAGTCATAAGAAACCAGAACCTGTCCCACATCAAAAATAATATTTTTCACTTCACCTTCAACCTCCTTCTTATCTTTTTTCAGAAGCTTGTAAACCATAAAAAACACATAAGCCAGCACCGGCACCAGAATCACAGTGCCTACTGCTGCCTTGAAATTGCCCTGGGCATTCTCACCGCTTCCAAATGCAAAAATCATAGGCAGACAACACACTGCCAGCAATACTGCCACTCCGAAAATGGCAGCAATTTTTTTAAAATTTTTCATTCTTTTATCCCTTATAATACCAGTTTCTTCTCAATTATAATCCCGGATACAACACGCGCCGGAGAAAAACCTCCGGCGCAGTCATATCCTTACATGTAAGCGGCTGATCTCCTGCCGCATCTTTCCTGATTATTTATTTCTGTAAATAATATCGTTTCTTCCAGGTCCATTGGAAACCATAGTGATCGGATATCCAATCTTCTCCTCAATAAACTCGATATATTTTCTGCAGTTCTCCGGAAGATCCTCATATTTCTTGATTCCACGGATATCACAATTCCATCCTGGAAGTGTCTCAATAACAGGTTTTGCTTTCTCAAGCTTAGCTGTGGTCGGGAATTCTGTTGTGATTTCTCCGTCAATGTCATATGCAACACAAACCGGGATTTCTTCCAGATATCCAAGAACATCAAGTACAGTAAATGCCACATCAGTAGCACCCTGCAGACGGCAGCCATATTTGGAAGCAACACAGTCATACCATCCCATACGTCTCGGACGTCCTGTAGTAGCACCGAACTCTCCGCCATCGCCACCGCGTCTTCTAAGCTCATCAGCTTCCTCTCCGAAAATCTCGGAAACGAATGCACCAGCACCTACAGCACTTGAATAAGCTTTACTTACAACTATGATCTTCTGGATCTCATATGGAGGTACACCTGCTCCGATAGCACCATAAGCAGCCAGTGTAGAGGAAGAGGTAACCATAGGATAAATTCCATGATCAGGATCCTTCAAAGTTCCAAGCTGACCTTCAAGAAGGATTTCCTTGCCCTCTTTTAACGCATTATTCAGATACAGGGAAACGTCACATACATATGGTGCAACCATTTTCTTGTATTCCATCAGCTCTGCAAAAAGCTCATCAACATTCAGAAGCGGTTTGTGATATAAATGCTCAAGAAGGACGTTCTTTGTCTCACAAACACTTACCAGTTTCTCTTTCAGACGATCCTCATCAAAGAGCTCGTTTACCTGGAAACCGATCTTTGCATATTTATCAGAATAGAAAGGTGCAATACCTGACTTAGTAGAACCAAAGGACTTACCGCCCAGACGTTCTTCCTCATACTGGTCAAACAGAATGTGGTATGGCATAACCATCTGTGCTCTGTCAGAAATAAGGATCTTCGGTGCAGGAACACCTTTGCTTACAACCTCATTGTACTCTTTGAAAAATACAGGGATATTCAATGCAACACCATTTCCGATCACACTTGTGGTGTGTCCGTAGAATACACCTGATGGCAGGGTATGAAGTGCGAATTTACCATAATTATTTACAATGGTATGTCCGGCATTTGCGCCACCCTGAAATCTAACGATAATATCAGCTTTCTCAGCGAGCATGTCGGTAATTTTACCTTTACCTTCATCTCCCCAGTTTGCTCCAACTACTGCTTTGATCATAACTCAAAATCCTCCTGTGTTTATAATTATGAAAGTCCCGGACGGTTCAGACATTAATTTCTGCTGTCATTCCAAGCATTTCTTTGTGGGAATCCAGAACCGGATTTACAACCTTTGTAATAAAGGCTTCAGTCTGCTCTTTGGCACGTCCCACATATTTTTTCGGATTCATGGTCTTCTGAAGCTCTTCCAGAGTCAGGTTAAATGCAGGATCTGCTGCGATCAGCTCAAGAAGGTTATTGTCTTTACCCTCTACCTTTACATTTCTGCCTGCTTCCATAGAAAGCTCACGGATACGCTCATGAAGCTCCTGACGGTCTCCACCTGCTTTTACTGCATCCATCATAATATTCTCAGTTGCCATAAATGGCAGCTCAGCCATCATATGTTTCTCAATAACCTTCGGATAAACCACAAGACCATCTACAACATTCAGACACAGATCCAGGATTCCGTCGATGGCAAGGAATCCTTCCGGTACGGAAAGACGCTTGTTTGCGGAATCATCCAGAGTTCTCTCAAACCACTGGGTAGCAGAGGTAATTGCCGGATTCAGGGCATCTACCATTACATATCTTGAAAGGGAAGCAATACGCTCACTTCTCATTGGGTTTCTCTTATATGCCATAGCGGAAGATCCGATCTGGGATTTCTCAAATGGCTCTTCTACTTCCTTCAGATGCTGAAGAAGACGGATATCGTTTGACATTTTATGTGCGCTTGCTGCAATTCCTGCAAGTACATTTACCACACGTGTATCCACCTTACGGGAATAAGTCTGTCCGGATACCGGATAGCATTCCTTAAATCCCATCTTTGCGGCAATCATAGGATCGATCTTATCGATGGTCTCCTGATCTCCGTCAAAAAGCTCCAGAAAGCTTGCCTGTGTACCTGTAGTACCCTTTGAACCAAGAAGCTTAATAGTGCTAAGCACATATTCCAGATCCTCAAGATCCATCATAAATTCCTGTGTCCACAGTGTAGCACGCTTACCAACTGTAGTCGGCTGTGCCGGCTGGAAATGGGTAAATGCAAGTGTAGGCTGATCCTTATATTTGTCAGCAAACTTGGAAAGCTCTGCAATTACGTTTACCAGTTTCTTCTGAACCAGTTTCAGAGCTTCTGTCATAACAATAATGTCTGTATTATCTCCTACATAACAGGATGTTGCTCCCAGGTGGATGATTCCCTTCGCCTTCGGGCACTGTACTCCATATGCATATACATGGGACATAACATCGTGACGCACTTCCTTCTCACGGGCCTTGGCAACATCATAGTTAATGTCCTCAACGTGAGCCTTCAGTTCATCAATCTGTTCCTGGGTAATGTTCAGTCCAAGCTCCTTCTCAGTCTCTGCCAGAGCGATCCAGAGTCTTCTCCATGTGCGGAATTTCATATCCTGTGAAAAAATGTACTGCATTTCTCTGCTGGCGTAACGCTCAGACAAAGGGCTTGTATATCTGTCTGTACTCATTTTCTCTCTCCTGTTTCTAAGTAAATATTTCATCATTCACTTTACAGCTCGTTTATAAGCTGAATAGGTAAATCCCCGCATACAAAGGGATTATATAACATCCAAAGGTTTTAGGCAAGCCCTTGATGGAATTTCCCCAGGAATTCCTTCATTCGCACATGGTCTGCCGAAAATACTTCCTCCGGAGTTCCCTCTACTGCGATCAGACCGTCATCCATAAAAATAATGCGGTCAGAGATATCCCGGGCAAAACTCATCTCATGAGTTACGATCACCATAGTAATGTGTTCCGCTGCCAGATCCCTGATAACCTTCAGGATTTCACCTGTAAGCTCAGGATCCAAAGCGGATGTAGGTTCATCGAAGAACAAAATATCAGGATTCATGCACAAAGCTCTTGCAATGGAAACTCTCTGCTGCTGACCGCCGGAGAGCTGATATGGATAGTAATTTTCTTTATCTGAAAGTCCCATTTTTTTAAGCAGCTCTCTTGCCTTAGCATAAACCTCTTTTTTATCTCTTTTCTGCACCTTGATCGGTGCGTCTGTAATATTTTTAATCACGGAAAAATGCGGAAAAAGGTTAAAATTCTGAAATACCAGTCCTATTTTTCCGTTTTTAATGATTTCACCGGAATCCGGGGTTTCCAATCCTGTGGCGCAGCGAAGGAGAGTTGATTTTCCGGAACCAGAGGGACCAATAATGCCAAGGACCTCTCCCTGCTCTACTTCCAGAGAAATATCCCGGAGCACATCCAGCGCTCCAAAGCTTTTCTTTATGTGTTTCATTTCGAATAATTTCATGGTATATGACTCCATTTCCTGTAACGTATAATATATTGATACCAGTGTCCAAAGGTCAAAAAGCTGTTCGTGCTTGCACGATAAGGCGTTTGAATATGATATAGGCTTTTAACGATAATAATTTAATTTCTTCTCTACTTTATCCATAATCACAGCTACCAGAAGGTTAAATACGTAGTAAAATACTGCAGCTACTACAAATGGAACCATGGTAGTCTGGGAACTGGCAATCTGCTTAGCCAGGGTAAACATTTCTGCTACAGCTACAACGAAGGCAAGAGAGGTATCTTTTACCAACGTAATTACCTCGTTTGTAATAGATGGCAGAATCCGTTTGATCACCTGGGGAAGAATAATGCGGAAAAAGGTCTGGGCCTTAGAGTATCCAAGAATCCGTGCTGCTTCATACTGTCCTGCAGGCATAGATTCGATTCCACCACGGTAGATTTCTGCAAAATATGCAGCATAATTAATAGCAAAAGCAATAAATACAGCAATCAGGCTGTAACCCATGGAAATTCTGATTCCAAAAATAAAATACGGTCCAAAATATACTACCATCAGCTGAAGCATAAGAGGAGTTCCCCGCATAATGGAAATATAAGCAGAAACAATCCAGCGGATCACTGGTATTTTACACATTTTACCCCAACAGACCAGAAGTCCAAGGGGCAGGGAAAAAATAAGGGTTACAAAGAAAATTTCCGTAGTGACGGTCATTCCCTTTGCAAGTTGGCTTAACATTACACTCAAACTCATAGTTACTTTATTCCTCCTGTTAAATCTTGTATTCTAAGGGATTGCATTTCGTCTTTTACTTCATTTCAAGACACACATAGTGCGGATCAGACTTCTTCTTTAGGAGAAGCATCCCTTCTCGCTAAGAAAAGAGGGTGCGCCAGGTACCCTCTTTTTTAGTATATTCATGTTTATATTCTATGTAAATTATTCAGCCTCATCTTCAGCAGCATCAGCAGTCTCATCTGCATCTGCATTTTCTTCTGCCGCATCTGTGCTCTCTTCTGTCTTATCTGCTTCTTCCTCATCTCCCAGGCAAAGCATATCGGCCACGCCATACTGTTCTGCCAGCTTATCAATCTCACCAGCCTCATAGAGCTTCATAACCTCTGCCCATACTGTATCACGAAGTTCCTCGTTTCCTTTGGCAAATCCAATACCATACTGCTCACTCTGGATCGGCTCATCAAGAATCTTATATTTTCCTTCCTCTCTCTGTGCCAGCTGATATTTAGCAACTCCGATATCTACAGCAACTGCATCTGCTGCACCGGAATCGATGTTCATAAATGCAGTATTATAATCCGGATTCTCAGTCAGAGAGCCAAAGCTGTCTGTTAATTCCTTATTATCCTCGCTATTTAAGGCATCTAGGGCAGCAGAAGCAGCCTGTACCACAACATTCTTTCCTGCCAGATCCGCCAGTTTCTCAATTCCGGAGTCAGAAGCAACTACCATAACCTGTTCATTGTTCAGATATGGATCAGACCAGGTATAATCATCCTCACGGCCATTGATAGTGAAGCCATTCCAGATACAGTCAATATTTCCAGAATTCAGCTCCATATCCTTAGAATCCCAGTTAATCGGTTTCTTCACCAGTTCCCAGCCAAGGCTGTCACAAACCTTCTGTGCAACATCCAGATCAAAACCAACATATTCTCCATTCTCATCCATATATCCGAAAGGTGGATATTCTGCGTCAAATCCAACTGTCAGAGTCTTACTGTCTGCGTCTGCATAGACAGTTACGCCAGAGCAGACACCCGCAACCATCAGGGCACTCATCATAATTGCCAGCATTCTTTTTTTCATAATATCTATCCTCCTGAAAATCATCCTCATGAATTTAATGCGTTTTCACGCTACCATGTTAAAGCATGGTTGTATGGTAGCACACTCAGGCAATTCTGTCAATACAGTATTTTAACCATATTCTCTTTTCAGTATCACAAAAGCACAGGTTCTGTCATGAACCTGTGCTCCTGTGATACTCTCCTGTCAGCTTCTCAAGCATTTCATCTGTTTTGCCCGTTCTTATGCTGATCTCTTTTTTCTGTGCAAATTCATCTAACATTTTTTTCAGGGTATCCTTCACATTATCAGATACCTGAAGCTCTTTTAGCCTGTTCTCGTACTCCTGTGGCTTCTTCACACTGCGATAAGCAAGAAGATAGCAAATCAGCTCCTTCTCATCATTCTCTGTAAGAAAAGCTTCCCAGAAGCACTCCATTGCCTTCTCCATCTGGAAAAGATAGCTGTAAGCGCAGCCCAGATTGTGCCACACACTCATAGTCAGTCCCTGCTTCACCTGATCCAGATCTTCTTTTTTCAAAAGCTCCTGATATACCTTGATAGCACTGACATACATTTTATTTCCAACCAGAGCATCTCCCTTACGCTTTCTGCGAAGAATCGGTGACTCCTGATCAAGCCTGGTCAGCTTCACGTTCAATGCCTTCAATTCCTCGTAGGTAAGATAGTTAATTTCTTTAAACACCGGATAAAGCACATCCTCCACGCTGGCAAACTTGCCAAGATGGGGACGAAGCTTAGCTGCCAGCCTTGGCAGATCCAGTTCCTCGCTGATCCAGCTGCAAAGATTTTCATTTATGATAGAAGAATCCACCAGATACAGATTGTGATACAGATAGTAGCAAAGCTCCTCCAGTGAGTAAATATTCGTATTAATACTCTCCACAAAAAAAGGCTTATCCGCTTTTTTTGTCTGACATAAAATATAACCGCTCATTCCCAGCCTCCTTTACCACTCTACCAGCTCATCCCAGACCTTGCCGCTTGAAGGGAACATTTCTCCAAAGCCAAGATCCCGTACGATCACCCGGCATTTCTTCTGTGATACATACGCTAGGGACAGAGACAGTCTTGTAGTCTTATTAGGACGCGCTGGAAGCCCCGGCAATTCCATAATTACCTTCTTTTTCTGCTTCTCCCCAAAGGTTCCCACTACAAAAACAAGCTCCGTTACATCATCCAATATCAGCTCACACTCTGCTTTACACTCATACCAGTTTTTTCCAGCTTCAATAAGAGGATAATAAGCCGGTGCGCCCATCACACGCATTTCCATCCCTACATCCTTAAGTACAAGGGCAGGACTCATATAACGATAGCCTTTTAGGATTTTATCCTCCAGCCGCTCTTTTCCAGCAGCACATGCACCCTTGGCAAAAAGATTATTGCCATAGTAAACCTTCCTCCTCTGCATGCAAAGGCTTCCCACAGATATCTTGGCCCAATCTGGGCTGAAGCCGTATCCTGTGATCTGGATACTGGAAAAAAGTCCTGTTCCAAGTGTCTCCTTAATAAAATCACGGAAAGCCTCATCTCTTGCTTCCAACGCCTTCTCACCTTCCTCATCAGGTGCAGTAAGAGAAGGCAAAACCGTTATCTTCGGATCTTCCAGGCGCACAAGCACAGGTCTGGTACTTCCATCCATAGTCAGCTGCTGGAATTTCACCTCATCCTGATCAAAGGCATACCAGCCAATACTGCGATTCCAGGTTTCTCTTTTCTGGGTAAGGGAGTAGTAATAAAAGCTCTCTCCATGATCCACCAGCATATACTGATTTTTCTGAAATCCAATAGCCTGGCAGGCTTTTTCCATATTTTTCACCTGATTATCATCAAGCTCCGGACTGGTTATCACCAGACATTTAGTATTTTTTACAATGTCGGCCACTCCCAGAAATTTCAGCATTCCCTCCAGAAAAATACGAAGCAGCTCCCATGGTTCCACCTGATCTCCCAGAATCTGCACACTGTCTTCCTTCTTGCAGATTCCGTACAGGTCATCTACCATCTGACCGCCCTTTTCCCTGGCGAAATAAACAGCTTCAAGACCTATCGTATACTCTTTTTGCTCCCCTCGTCTGCAGATGCAGGTTGGCGCCTCATACTCCTCTGCACCAACCTTCATAGACACAGAACAGGGTTCCTCCCCTTTCCGGTCATAATAACAGATCTGGGAATAATCCTTTCCAAAATCAATTCCTATGATCAAATCACGAATTTCGTTCATATATTCAGTCCTCTTCTGTAATGACAAACATTTCCTCCACATACTGTTCCTGACGAAGGTACTGCTTCAGACCTTTCTTTACCTCTTCATGCTTGTCCAGCTTTCTTGCAGATAAAATCTGGTTGATCATCTGATATTTGCTGAATGGTGTACCCTCCACCTTACTCATACTCAGCACGCGTTCTGGTGATTGTCTGGTCTGTCCATTACATTCTTCAATAAAATAGTAGTGCAAGGTTTCCCCGTAAAACAGGGTAAAGGGCTTGGTAAATATGCCCTGATATACATTTTTCAATGGCTCTGTCTTATATTCCAACGCCCTGCCAAGGCCGGTATCCAGCGCATACACAAGTGTCACTCTTGCCTCCGGACTGGTGTGATATTCCACACAGGTTTTATCATCCATCTGGTACAAACTCAGAATCTCCGGTGGCAGTCTGTGGAAGAAAGAAAATACCATTTCTTTATCCATGCACATTTTCAGAAGCTCCCTCTCTATGGAAAGCAAAGACTCTTTTCTGCTTTTTTCCTTAGAAAGTTCCTTAAATAAAGCCAGATAGCATACCTTATCTACCGGCCATTTCTGCATATAGGCATTGACCAGACAATTTTTCACGAAAGGACTCATTGTGTATTCTTTCACAAAGATACCATAGGAAACATGTGTCAGATACCCGCTTACAATCCACTCTCTTCCGGAATGACGGATATAAGATTCCAGCACATGCTCTCCTTCCTTGCGGTAATCTGCTGTAAACATAAGCAGCTGCAGAAGCTTCTCTTCCAGATCATAGGTATCCATCTCAAAGCCCACTGCGCTTTTCCAGATGGAAAGCAGCTCATCCACCGGTCCAAACCGGTACTTCATAAGATAGGTGAGGATTACCTCATCATAAAATCCATTTCTGTAGACATCAGAAGCCAGTGCCAGAAGCTCTTCATCTTCCAGCATATCACAGCGCACGATCATGCGGCTTACCAGCTTCAGAAGGCTGCGCATATCCACTCCTTCATAACCGAACTCTTCCACAATTCCCTGTGCCTGGGAAAAGAGTCCCCTGCTTATAAGCACTGCCAAAAGCTTCTCTCTGTCAACACGTGCATATTCCCGGTAGTCCATCTGTTTCAGGTATTGATCCAGATCCTCACCAAATACATGGTCTGCATAGTAATCCAGAATCCTGCGGCGCACCTTCTGCTTATATTCCATACAAAAAGCGTCAGTTTTTACAAGTCTCTGGAAAATGTCAAGATTATTCTTATCAAGCTCATGACTTTCACAATAATGTAAAAGCACTCCCGGCTCGGTCACGCCAAGAGCCAGAACCTTTCTCACAGCCTCACCCTCGTTCATGGTCTGCTTCAGGCTGTAGTCTACAGTTGCACTGTATCTGCGCTGCTTATCATCCTGGAAAAGAATAGCAGCATCCTCTGTATAGATTCTTGGGTAGGCCACCCCCTGGACACAGGTATAAAGCTCTTCCTGTTCCATCTGGCTGTGACGCACGATCACATAACGTATCTTTTTATCATCAAAATACAATCTATGGGTAAACATCTTCTGGGCAATGTAATCAGCTGCCTCCCTTGTGCGGGGCTCCATCAGAAATTCCTGATATAAAACAGCATAGCTCTCGTTCATTTTGCCCTCTTCCAGCTTCTTCCGCGCAAAATCACGCATACTGTGCATATAGCGCTCGTATGCGGCAGGCTCCTTTTCCTTGTTTGCAATAATACAGGAATAGATAAACGCCCGCTTGGAATCACCCAGAGAATCACTGTTGTAAGTAAAATACATCAGCAGGGATTTGGGAAGTTCAATTCTTCTGGAAGTGTCCATGGTCTCCACATAATACTCATAAAGTCTTGTAAGACGCAATCCATGCTCCACTGCCAGTGAAAACCAGCGGAAATACTCAGGTTTTCTTGGATTTCCCTTCATTACATATTTACAGATAGCCTCCAGGGTATCGTCAGAAGAATACTGATCGTATCCCTTTGACATTGCCTGGTAAATGCTCTCATTATAATCCTTCTCATATCCGGAAAGATATGCCAGACGCATTACCAGCTCCTCTGTAAGAAGATTTCTTCTTGCAGCAAACCGGAACACCTGTCCCCAGAAGCTATTCAATCTGTGAAGAAGAGTCATATCCTTACAGATGATCTTCCACGCCTCCAGATAGAGGAAGGGACTGCGGCAGCCCTTATCAAACTGCTCCTCCAGCACAAATAATGCCTTGGAAGGAGTCTCTTTATACGCCGGATCCAGCTTCAAAAGTATCCACAAAAGAGCAAAGCTGTCGCTTTTCTGCATATAAAAATTACGAATTCTGGATAATGCGTGTATCTTATCCTTATATAAACCTGTAAGTGAGCACAAATACAGATAGATTCCTGCAAACTCCAGGTCGTTTCTTGTATATGATTTGTCCTGATAGCTCTCCAGAAGCTTTCTTGCCTCCTCATGGTGATTCTCCATGTACAGAAGAAAAGCTTCATACATCTGATATTCCGGGTAATCACAGCCAGACTGATGGAGCTGATTCAGCGTGTAATGACTGCTTGCACACCATGTAGAAAAATCCATCCAGCCATTCTCTCCCGGATTCTCTTTCCCTGTAAGACAGCTTGCCACTGCTGTCTCATAGCACATATAAGAAAGACAGTCCTTAAGAAGCTCCAGTCTGCTTCTCTCCTGAGTAAGACGGATATCCACATCCAGCTTACCGCTTGTAGCTGCAACAATAGTATACGTCAGTTCCTGATAGGGGCTTCTAACTACAATTTTGCCAAACTGATTACCTACACCAAGCTTCTCCTTATGGACCAGATATTCCACTTCATAATGGCTTCCGATGAAATCCTCATCAGTCACAACCTTACGTGGAATCTCCAGAAAATCTCCAGTTGCCTCCACATCAAGGCGCAAATGTCCCCATCCGCTTTTCTGAATATAAAAGGACTCCTTTACGGAATCTTTCAGCTCATAATACTCCTTGCCGGTCTCTCTGGCACTGATCATTACCTTTTCCTTCTTGCCTGCGGCAATCAGGAATTCCTCCAGATGCTGGTAAGTCACAGGCTGCCTGGACAAGCCCTGGTAAAGAGTCTGTATCTTTTTATCTTCATTTTCCAGAATCCTGGAAAAACTGCTGTCCTTAAAAATGCGGAATGCCTCTTTAAAATCATCTCTGGCAACCTTCACAAATCCATCCAGATTCTCCACCACACCGGAAAAGCTGCGAATTTCTTCCTTCTCGATCTGTATCTCAAATGGAAGACGGGCTTCTCCAATATTTGTAGTAAAACACAGCCATCCCTTAAGGCTTTCCCCAGGTGCAAGCCCTACGGCGTCAATTCCCAAAGGAAGACGCACAGTAGTCCCGGAAATATGATCCATTCCCGGCACGACACGGCGGCTGGAGGAGGTAACATAGCCACGGATCTTCTGATTATCCTCTGTTCCAACATACACCTCGCCTCTCTTTGTCTCTCCTGCTTTCATAGTCAGGGAAATTTTCTCCTTGGAAAAAAGGAGCTGAGGCTGTTCATATTCAAACTTTCCGTTTAAAAGCTGTTCGATCTTTTTTTTCAAAATCATTCACCTTACGTCTTTCGTATTCTTCCACTGATCGTCACTGCCTTTCTCCCCCGGCAGTTACTCTGTCATTATTATAATGATTTTCCCCTTTTATTTCAACGCTAATTATGAAAAAGAATAGAGCCAGGCACTTAAAGCCTGTATTTTTCATAGACTATATAGAAATCCCCTTTGAGGTAACGATTTGAAGACATTTTTAAAACCTTTGACAATGGCCGAGGAGCAGTATTATCTTCAGCAATACCAAAGGGGCGATATGGAAGCAAAAAATATTCTCATAGAACGCAATCTGCGGCTTGTTGCCCATGTGGTAAAAAAATATCAAGGAACAGACGTAGAGCTGGACGATCTGATTTCCGTAGGTACCATTGGACTGATGAAAGCCATCTCCACATTCGACTCAGCCAAGACTACAAGACTGTCTACCTACGCAGGAAAATGTATTAACAATGAATTACTCATGCTATTCCGTTCACGTCGGAAGCATTCCAGGGAAATCTCCCTGTATGAGCCTATCGGGACAGATAAAGAGGGAAATGAAATCAGCCTTCTGGATGTGATGGAAGGACCTGCTGTAGACGTTGTGGAAGAATATTCCACACAAGAGGATATCCGGCATGTGCTTAATTCCATGAAAGCTGTCCTCTCAGAAAATGAATATGAAGTGATCTGCTGCCGTTTTGGTCTTTTCGGGCAAAGAGAACAAACCCAGAGAGAAATTGCCAGGCACCTTCATATCAGCCGCTCTTATGTGTCCAGAATTGAAAAAAACGCCCTGCAAAAACTGCGGACGCTTTTTCCTGAAGATTAATATAAGCTTATGCCTCACTGCGGCGAAGAATATCATACATTTCCACATTGCCGCCCAGATCTACAAACAGTTTCTGCTGCGGATGGGGAGCGCTTTCTACGGAATTGCCCTCCTCATCATAGATAGCTTTCACCGTAACCAGAAGATTGGTTCCATCCGGTTTCATGATCTCGATCTGCTCTCCCACTGTAAATTTATTTCTCTGTGTGATCTGTACATATCCTCTCTCATCAACTGCTTCTGCAAAGCCCAGATAAGTATACCCCTTCTCATAAGTATTGTTATCATAGATCTGCGCTTCCTCACTTGGCTTTCCATAGAAGAAGCCGGTTGTGAATTTACGATAGGTACAGCCTGCGATCTGCTCCTGATACCAGGACATATTTGCCTGATACTTGGCTGGATCCTCCAGATAGTCATCAATTGCCTTACGATAGGTACGCGCCACGGTAGCTACGTAAAGAGCTGTTTTCATACGGCCCTCGATTTTCAGGCTATCGATTCCACTTGTAAGAATATCATCCATATGCTCAATCATACACAGATCCTTGGAGTTAAAAATGTAAGTGCCTCGCTCATTTTCATAGACCGGCATGTATTCTCCTGGTCTTGACTCTTCTACAATGGAATATTTCCAGCGGCAGGGATGTGTGCAGGCACCCTGATTGGCATCTCTTCCTACCAGATAATTGCTTAGAAGGCAACGTCCTGAATAGGAAATACACATAGCTCCATGGATAAAAGTCTCTATCTCCATATCCTCCGGAATATTGGCACGGATCTGTCTGATCTCCTCAAGGGAAAGCTCACGGGCAGTAACCACACGCTTTGCCCCAAGATTATACCAGAAACGATAAGTTTCATAATTGGTATTATTAGCCTGAGTACTGATGTGACGCTCGATCTCTGGACAAATTTCCTTAGCATAAGTAAAAATACCAGGATCAGCTATGATCAGTCCGTCAGGACGCAGCTCTTTAAGCTCCTTCAGATATTCCTTTACTCCGTCCAGATCATAATTATGAGCTAAAATATTCACAGTCACATAGACCTTTACACCATGCTCATGGGCAAAAGCAATTCCCTGTGCCATCTCTTCCTTTGAAAAATTACGTGCCTTGGCACGAAGGCCAAATGCCTCTCCTCCAATATAAACAGCGTCTGCTCCGAAAACAGTAGCAATCTTCAAAACCTCAAGACTGCTTGCCGGAACTAATAATTCTGGTTTACGCATATGTTTCCTCTTTCTTTACGCTGATGGCTGCTCCATCTCCAAGTGGAAGAATGGATGTTTCCAGCAGCGGATTATGCTTCAATTCGTAGAGATACTGGCGCATCCGCTTGTAAATAGTACGATTGCGCCGCTCCACAAGATAATGGGATTCAATAATATCTCCCTCCTGCAGAACATTATCAGAAACAAGAATGCTGCCTTTATGCATTAATCTAAGCACATCCGGCAGCCAGTTAATATACTGCCCTTTGGCAGCATCCATAAAAACAAAATCATAAGTTCCATCAAGCTTACGCAGGATTTCCCCTGCATCTCCATTCAGGAACTCAATCTGGGATTCTCTTCCCGCCTTTCTGAAATTCTCTCTGGCAATAGGAATCCTTTTTTCATAATTCTCAATCGTTGTAATCTTCAGATTCTCAGGACCGTATTCACACATAAGCAGTGTGGAAAAGCCCACTGCCGTTCCTACCTCCAGAATCTTCATTGGACGGGTTGCTGCAAGAAACATCTTCAGAAAGCTCTGCATTTCCTTACGGATAATAGGAACCCGTCCTGCAAGAGCTTCCTTCTCCAGATTTTCCAGAAAAGGAGTATTCCCCATATCAAGAGAATTAATGTATGTGCGCATCCTTTCCTCAACGATCACTGTCCAGACGCTCCTTCCCCTGCGGAAGCCTCAGGTGCAGCAGCTGTGTTATCCTGAGAAACTCCAGCCTGCTCTTCATCACCTGCAAGAATTCCCATAATACGTACAGGTGTGTAAGCTGTACTGAGAAGATAGGTTCCTGCCTGCATCTGTCCCTTATATGTAGAAAGCTTCTCCTGTGCAAAGAACACCAGACTGTCCTGGATCAGACCCTTGCTCTTTAAAATCTTGGCTACATCGTAAGTGGATGAGCCCTCAGGAATCACAACTGTCACTTCCTGTCCTGCTCCCGGACTAACTGCCTGTTGGTTAAAAACATTGTAACCAAACTGATAGGCTGATTTGCCAATCCAGAAGACTAACACTACAACACAGACATAAAAAGCAGCACGGAAAATTCCGCCGGCTATAAAAAGTCCTGCCTTTCCCACCCGATCTCTTGTATTACCCATGTTTCCTCCTTATAATTCAGGGATATCCAGATCAATTCCCTCTGTAAGTGTCCTACAGATTCTCTGCATAAGCTTGCAAAGAGCAAGCTCCGCATCCATAAATAAATTCACACGAGGATCTCCCCGAAGCTCCCTGGATTCTCTGTTGAGCTGTTCCATTACCTGGAACAGCTCATCTCTGTTTACTTCATTCTGTATTCTGAAGTTATTTCCCCTGAATGCATTTACCCTGTTCATAAGCTCCGGGTCTTCCTTCAGAATGTCTCTGTATTTTATAAAATCCTGATACTCTTCGCTGTTGTGTATAGCATCCAGAAGAGCATCTATACACTCTTTCATCTCGCTCATAGCGCCTCCGCTTATGCCTCCATAATGATCGGAAGGATCATCGGACTTCTCTTAGTGCGTTTCCATACGTAATCACTCAGTGCATCCTTTACAGCAGCCTTGATCTTACTCCAGTCTGTAATACCTTTATCCAGACAGCCATCAAGAGCTTGCTCTACAACCTCTCTTGCATGGTCCATAAGATCCTCTGATTCCCTTACATATACGAAACCTCTGGATACAATATCCGGTCCTGCCAGTACCACATTGCTGTGTCTCTCAAGTGTCATGACAACGATCATAATACCGTCCTCAGCAAGATGCTGTCTGTCACGAAGCACGATATTTCCAACATCTCCTACTCCCAGACCATCTACCAGGATCGCACCAGTGTGTACAGAACCTGTTACAGCAGCATTATTCTCATCCAGCTCCAGAACATTACCGGATTTCAGGATGAAAATATTATCATTTGAATAACCCAGCTCTTCCACAACATGCTTCTGAGCTGTCAGATGACGATACTCTCCATGGACCGGAATTGCATATTTCGGTTTCACAAGTGAGTAAATCAGCTTAATCTCTTCCTGACAGGCATGTCCTGATACATGTGCATCCTGGAAAATAACCTTGGCACCTTTCATGGAAAGCTCGTTAATAACCTTAGAAACAGCCTTCTCATTACCAGGAATCGGATGAGAGCTGAAAATAATAGCATCATTTGGCTTAATAGTGATCTTCTTATGAATACTTGCAGCCATACGTGAAAGCGCTGCCATGGATTCACCCTGGCTTCCTGTAGTGATCAGTACCAGCTGCTCATCCGGATAATTCTTCACCTGATCGATTTCAATAAGCGTCTGATCCGGAATCCTAAGATATCCAAGCTCTGCAGCAGTAGTGATAACATTGACCATACTGCGGCCTTCCACAGCCACCTTTCGTCCAAAACGGTATGCAGTATTAATGATCTGCTGCACACGATCTACGTTAGATGCGAATGTTGCAATAATAATTCGTGCTGTCTTATATTCATTAAAAAGATTGTCAAAAACATGACCAACTGTTCTCTCGGACATGGTAAATCCCGGACGTTCTGCGTTTGTGGAATCACACATAACTGCCAGAACTCCCTTGCGTCCGATCTCTGCAAACCTCTGCAGATCAATAGCATCACCGAATACAGGTGTATAGTCCACTTTAAAGTCTCCGGTATGCACCACGATTCCCACAGGAGAATAAATTGCCAATGCAGCGGCATCCTGAATACTATGATTAGTCTTGATAAATTCAATTGCAAAATCACCAAGATTGATCACCTGACCATGCTTCACCTCTTTCAGCTTAGTGGTCTTGGTCAGGTTATGCTCTTTCAGCTTATTATTGATCAACGCAAGTGTCAGCTTAGTTGCATAAATCGGTACGTTTACTTCCTTCAGTACATAAGGAAGTGCACCGATATGGTCCTCATGTCCATGAGTTATCACAAAGCCCTTAACCTTGGAAATATTTTCTTTCAAATAAGTAACATCCGGAATTACAAGATCAATTCCCAGCATATCGTCTTCCGGGAAAGAAAGTCCGCAATCCACTACTACTATACTATCTCCATATTCAAAAGCTGTAATATTCATTCCGATCTGTTCCAGTCCACCAAGTGGAATGATCTTCAGCTTGCCACCATTATTATTCTTACGTGGTCTCTTTAATGCCGGCTTACCCTGGCTACGCAGCTGTGGCTTATAATTACTCTTCGCCAGTCTGCCCTCCTGAGCGCCCTTTGGTCCATCCTTCTTCGGCTGCGGTTTATATTTATAATTCTTATGTCTGAAATTCTGTTTTTTTGTTCCATTTCCGGCTACCGGAGTCTTCTGCCTATTGTTTACTTCATTTTCCGTCTTCAATCAATCCATCCTCCAAGCATCTTTATTTTGTTCCGGCCCTAAAAGGCCTACGTAAGGAGCATTCTGCCAGAGAAAATAAAAAGACTGATTACACTTCAAGATCTACATCGTCTAACATCTGTTCAAAAACTTTGGAAATTGCAATCAGTTCGTCATCATCTTCAACCATCTCGTAGCTGGCTTCTTCGCTTCCTTCTTCGGAAACATCCTTCATAATATAGGCATTTGCCTCGTCATTCTGGGAATCAGAAACCAGAAGATAGGTAATTCCGGCAACTGTAGTCTGTTCTTCCACAAAAAATTCTATAATCCCGTCTTCGGATTGAAATTTAATTTTCTCCATTATTTTCTTCCTTCATTATACTGGTTCTATCCAGATATCCCTGCAAAATCAATACTGCTGCCATCTGATCGAGAAACTGCTTTCGATTCTCACGTCTGACACCTGTCTCCATCAAAGTACGTTCCGCTTCCGCAGTAGTCAGACGCTCATCCCACATCACAACGGGCAGGCCAGTTCTCTTCTCAAGCTTTTCTTTAAACTCAAGAGATTTCACCGCCCGCTCGCCGATAGTATTATTCATATTCTTCGGATATCCCAGGACAATACGTTCCACCTGATATTCCGAAATGAGTTCTTCAATCCGTGCCATGGTCTGACGAAGCTTATTCTCCTGCTTACGCCAGACAGTTTCTACGCCCTGTGCAGTCAGTCCCAGAGGATCGCTGACGGCAACGCCCACCGTCTTGGAACCGTAGTCTAATCCCATTACCCTCATGATCAGTATTCCCAGGATCTGTTCTTAATATACTCGGTCAGCAGTTCCTCAACAAGTTCATCACGTTCAACCTTCATGATCATACTTCTGGCACCCTTGTGACTGGTTATATAAGTAGGATCACCGGACATAATATAACCTACGATCTGATTCACAGGATTATAGCCTTTCTCTTCCATTGCGTTATAAACCAGATCCAGAATTTCCTTTACTTCAAGCTCCTGTTCCGGTTTTGTTCTGAAATATTGTGTACTTCCCAGATTATTCTCTGCCATTTTTCTCACGTCCTTACGATTATTTCTTCTCTATTTTAATATAACTGCGGATAAATTACAATCCTAAATTTCCTCTCCCAGCAAAACATGGGGCTGTATGGCTTTTTCTGCCCTTACAGTCAGAATATCATTGACACCGTAATTCTCCAGTTTAGGCACTGCCACCTTTACGTACTCTCTGGAATGTCCAAGATAACAGGTTCTGCCTTCAATCTCAATTTCCTCTTCTAACAGCACCTCCAGAGTCTGTCCAAGAAGGGATGTCTCATATTCTGTAGCGCGCTTCTGGTGCAGTTCCAGCATTTTGTCGCTCCTGATTCCTTTTTGAGCCTCTGTCAGCTGTCCCTTCATTGCTGCTGCCTTAGTTCCATGACGACGGGAATACTTAAAAATATGAGTCTCATAAAAATGAATATCACTGACAAAATCATAGGAAGCCTGGAAATCATCTTCTGTTTCCATAGGAAAGCCTACGATCACATCTGTTGTCAGGGCCGGATTTCCAAAATATTTCCGCAAAAGCTCACAGCGTTCTTTATACTCTGCACTTCTGTAGCGCCTGTTCATTCTCTCCAAAGTAGCATCACAGCCACTTTGCAGGGAAAGATGAAAATGAGGACAGATTTTCGGCATAGAAGACAATTCTCTTGCAAATTCCTCTGTAACAATCCCCGGCTCCAGAGAACCAAGACGGATTCTTTGAATTCCTTCTACTTCATTCACTGCCTTGATCAGTGAAAGCAGAGTTTCTTTTCTTTCCTCCGGAAAATCCACTCCATAGGAGCTGAGATGGATTCCGGTAAGAACTACTTCTTTATATCCTGCTTCTGCCAGCTTATGCACTTCTTTTAAAATATTATCTTTCTCTCTGCTGCGCACCCTTCCTCTTGCATATGGGATAATACAATAAGTGCAGAACTGATTGCAGCCATCCTGTACTTTGATATATGCACGCACATGTTCAGCTGTGCGGCTGATTTCCAGTTCCTCATACTCTTTTGTCTGATTGATCTTGATGATATGAGACTGTCTCTGATGCTCCTTCTCATATTCAGAAAGAACTTCTACAATATTTTTCTTCTGGTTATTTCCAAGAACCAGATCCACAGCCTCATCCTTTTCCAGCTTTCCTTCGTCAGTCTGCACATAGCAGCCTGTTGCCACTACCACTGCATCAGGATTCATTTTTTTTGCCTTATGAAGCATCTGGCGGGATTTACGGTCTGCAATATTCGTTACCGTACAGGTATTTATCACATAAACATCAGCGCCTGGCTCAAATGGCACGATCTCATATCCTGCCTCTTCCAGAAGCTGCTGCATAGCTTCCACTTCATAAGCATTTACTTTACATCCAAGATTGTGTAATGCAACCTTTTTTCTCATGCTTTCCTCCAAAACTTGTAAATATTTTATACAATTTCACTAATTATACTGCCAATTTTTCTCTTTTTTCACCTTGACTTTTATTCTGGCTACGGGTAATATGATTACTGTAAAGCAAACCATTAACTATTCAAGGGAGGTTATATCACAATGAAAACAGCAAAAATCTCACTCAACTCTATCGATAAAGTGAAAGCATTTGTAAACGAGATCAGCAAATTTGACTGCGACTTCGATCTGGTATCCGGAAGATATGTTATCGACGCTAAGTCCATCATGGGTATTTTCAGCCTGGATTTATCTAAACCGATCGACCTCAATATCCATGCTGACGGAGCTGCTCTTGACAGCGTTATGGAAATCATTGACAAATATACAGTTGAATAATCACAGATTCAATTGTTGAGGAACTGCGAACAGTTCCTCTTTTTTTGTATCAAAAATTCTTTTACTGGATTTCAATTACTTCAGTAGTTCTGAGAGCTTCTTCCATCAGCTCATCAATCTTCTCAGCAAGCTTCTCCTCTGATTTACGAATCACATTCAGGTTCGGTTTTGTAACCGGATGCTTTGCAACGAAAATAGTACAGCAGTCTTCATATGGAAGCACGGAAGTATCATAGGTTCCGATTTCCCAGGAACGTTCTACGATTTCCTGCTTGTCAAATCCAACTACCGGACGATATACAGGAAGTGTACACACTTCATCTGTAGCTGCAAGACTCTGCAGTGTCTGACTTGCGACCTGTCCTATGCTCTCACCTGTGATAAGACCAAGACAATTGTCTTTCTTTGCAAAATGCTCTGCAATCCTCATCATATATCGGCGCATGATAATTGTAAGCTCATCATGTGGACACTGATCATAAATATAAAGCTGAATATCAGTAAAGTTTACTACATGAAGTCTGATAGGGCCACTGTATTTTGCTACCAGCTTTGCCAGATCTACCACCTTTTGCTTAGCACGCTCACTGGTATATGGCGGAGCATGGAAATAAACAGCCTCGATCTTAACGCCTCTCTTGGCAATCATATATCCTGCTACCGGGCTGTCAATTCCGCCTGAAAGAAGGAGCATTGCTTTTCCATTTGTACCAACAGGCATTCCTCCAGGTCCTTTGATGCTCTTGGAATAAACATAAATTTTCTCACGGATTTCCACAGATACAGTAAGCTCCGGCTGATGTACATCCACCTTTGCTTCTGGAAAAGCGTCCAGAATGCTCTCGCCGATTCTTGCACTTACTTCCATTGAATTTATAGGATAAGACTTTCTTGCTCGTCTTGTATACACCTTAAATGTTCCATTATAATCCGGATGCACGTTTTTCATGTATTCAACTACATCAGCGCGTGTCTGCTCAAATCCATTATCTTCATAGATCACAACCGGACAGATATAAACAATACCAAATACTGTCTTTAATGCAGCTACAGCTTCATCATAATCGTATTCTTCCGGGCAGAATACGTAAACACGCCCCTGCTCCTTCACAACCCGGTAATCGCCCTCGATTTTGGAAAGGGCAATATTCATCTGCTTCACCAGGGCATCCTCAAACAAATATCTGTTTTTACCCTTGATGGCTATTTCTGCGTATTTTATTAAAAATGCGTGAAATATCATTTTATTTCCTCCTGTTTCTTATATAATACTATAATCCTGCCGGAGTCACTCTGGCATTACATCAATGTCTGGAGTATCTTCTAAGCATAGGAAGCACCTGTCCGATCACTTCCAGGCAATAATCCACTTCTTCAATTGTATTTTCCTCTGAAAAGCTGAATCTCAGAGTACTTTCTCTCTGTGCTGCTTCCATTCCCATTGCACTTAAGGTTCCCACAGCTTTACGCTTATGGCTGGAGCAGGCGCTTCCTGCTGAAACATAAATGCCTTTTTCCTCCAGAGTGTGAAGCAATACCTCACTTCGCACTCCCATAAAGCTGGCACTCAGAATCTGTGGAGCTCCCTCTGCCAATTCCATTCCATTAAGGCGCACATCAGGCAATTTCAGAAATCCCTCTGCCAGACGCGCCTTCAGCTGATACATATGCTGGATTTTCTCATCAAAGTCTGTATAGATCATTCTCGCAGCTACACCAAGTCCAGCAATTCCTGGTACATTATCTGTACCTGAACGCATACCGGCCTGCTGACCGCCACCTAAAACCTGTGGCTGGACCTTAGCCTTCTCATTAATATATAAAAAGCCAACGCCCTTAGGGCCGTGAATCTTATGACTGCTTACTGAAAGCATATCGATTCCCAGCTTCTTCGGATAAATACGGTATTTGCCAAATGCCTGGATCGCATCTACATGATAAAGAGCTTTAGGGCTTTTCTCATGAACGAGTCTGGCGATTTCCTCCACAGGCATTACTGCTCCCACCTCATTATTTACATACATGGTAGATACCAGAATTGTATCCGGCCGCAGAGCCCTTTCCAGGGCATCCAGCTGTACCACACCTCTGTGATCCACTGGCACAACAGTTACCTCATATCCCATCTGTTCCAGTCGTTCTACCGGCTGTCCCACAGCAGGATGTTCTACCGCAGTAGTAATGATGTGGTTTCCGCTTCTTTTATTTGCTTCTGCAGCACCGAATAAGGCCAGATTATCCGACTCTGTTCCACCTGAAGTAAAAAGAATTTCTTTTTCGTTTACCTTCAGGATTTTGGCAAGTATCTGTGCAGATTCACGGACATATTTCTCAGCCTCCACACCCTTTAGGTGCATTGCGGAGGGATTTCCGAAATCCTCTGTCATTGTTTTTACTACAATTTCTGCAACCTCCGGGTAACATCTTGTAGTTGCAGAATTATCAAAATATGCTTCCATTTCTTATTCATCCTCTTTTTCCAGCGTAAACATGAGAACAGACAGCATAGTCATGCCAGCTGTCTCTGTACGTAGGATTCTTTTTCCCAGTGTAACCGGTTTCGCTCCCATTTCCATAGCAGTCCGTATTTCCTCTTCCTCAAATCCACCTTCCGGGCCAATAAAAATACCAACTGACTGTCCAGGCCTTATAGAAGAAATAATTTCTCTGGTTTCTCTCATGCTTTTTGCAAGTTCGTAGGGAACCATCAGAACATCCAGTTCTTTTGCAAATACAAGTGCTTCCCTCCAGCTCATTACACTTTTCACTTCCGGGATCAGCATACGTTTCGACTGCTTCGCTGCACTCTCGGAAATCTGCTGCCATCTGACAGTTTTCTTCTGGGCTTTTTTTGCATCCAGCTTCACCACGCAGCGTTTCATCTCCACAGGCACAATAGAATAAGCACCAAGCTCCACAGCTTTCTGGATGATCAGTTCCATTTTGTCACCTTTCGGAAGCCCCTGAAACAGATAAATCCGATTAGGAAGCTCATAGCCAGCTTCCTCAATCTCAAGAATATGAAGAATTGCACAATCCTCCATAAATTCGTCTATAGTACAGTGATATTCCTTCTCACTGCCATCACTAATCCATACTTCTTCTCCAATACGCATACGCAATACATTTTTCATATGGTTAAGATCAGTTCCTGTGAGAGTAATTCTTGATTCTTTTTCCTGTATCTGATAAGGCTCTACAAAAAAGCGCTGCATACATTATTCCTTTCTGGCAGTTACAGACACCCATTCTCCCTGGTGTGTCACCTCAACCAGCTGAAGTCCTGCATTCTTTACAGCCTGGACTACCACATCCTCTTTGACATCCAGAATACCGGAGGTAATGTAATATGCACCCTTTTTCATCTGATTTACAATAACAGGTGTCAGCGGAATCAGTACATCTGCCAGGATATTTGCTGTTACAATGTCATATTTCTCATATCCTACAGTATCCTGAACTTCTTTGTCATCAATGATATTTCCAATAAGCATGTCAAAGGTCTCATCTTTAATATCATTAGCCTCTTTATTATCTGCTACTGCCGGAATCGCACATGGATCAAGATCGGTTCCCACTACATGCGCAGCACCCAGCTTCAGCGCTACGATTCCAAGAATACCGCTTCCGGTTCCCACATCAAGCATCTGTGTATCCTTTGTCACAAACTTTTTCAGCTGGCGGATCACAAGCTGGGTAGTCTCATGCATACCGGTTCCAAAAGCTGTACCCGGATCAATATGAAGGATCATTTTATCCTGATCTTCTTCCTTCACCTCTTCCCAGGACGGAACAATAAGGATATCATCCACATAAAACTGATGGAAATACTCTTTCCAATTATTAATCCAGTCCTTATCTTCTGTCTGGGATTCTGTAATGGTACCCTCTCCAATGTCCATATATCCGCGCACTTCCTCAAGAACTGCACGTACTCTCTCAAGAACAGGCTCCACTTCTGTATCCTCTTCAAGATAGAAATTTAAATATGCAATTCCATCATCAGCAGGACCTTCCGGCATAATATCCACAAACATCTGCTCTTTATCAGTCTCAGTAAGAGGCTGCTTGTCCTGAATTTCTACGCCCTCAACACCCACATCTGCAAGTGCAGAGATGATAACATCCTCTGCTTCTGTTTTTGTTTTAATGGTAAAGCGATTCCACTTCATATTTTTCTCCAATCTTATTTATTTTCTATTGTTCTCTTGTCTCTCTATGTCCAAAAATCCGTACCACCCAATTATGCCTCTGTCCTTTCTGATAAAATCTCCAGAAAAGCTCTACAAGTATTAACGCTGCCACTGCATCGACAATATAATGCTGTTTCAGTACCTGCGTTGAAATAATGATCAGCACTGCAAATATCAGGGAAAACTTCTGATACCATTTTGGTATTTTTTCAGAACCAGCCACCCCTTTCCAGCACATCCAGCTTACGTAACAATGAATGGAAGGGAAAAGATTAGATGGGCTGTTTCCGCCATCCAGGGAATAAACAAGCCGAAGGATTCTCTCTGAAATTGTATTTCCCGCAATTTCCGGTCTTATATTTGTGGTTGGTACCAGTATAAAGCAAATAAAGCAAATAAAATGTATGGTCAGATCTGTTGCTACAAACCGGTAAAACATATCCTTCCCCCGTCTTGCTGCCAGCACATATCCTACAGCCCAGAATGGAAAAGCAAGAATATAAAACCACACAAACACCGGTAGCACAGGCACTGCCCTGTCAAGTGCTGTTGTAAAATCATAATGATATCTGTTTGCTGTAAGTATGCTGCTTCCCGAATAAATCAGGCTGTTTACAACAAAAATCGTCAGCAGCGGTGGGATTGACCATAAGGGAATATACTCATTTAGCAGTTTTTTTATTTTAGTTTTCAAGTCAGTGCTCCCTCCCGGATTCTTATGGCTATCCTTTAATATACAATAAGTAACAAAAAAAGAAAAGAGGATATATCCCCTTTTCTTTATTCTTTTATAGAAAAATGTGTTTTACTCTTCAAATGTCTCTTTTAATTTGTCCATGAAGCTTTTTTTCTTCTTCTCAGACTTCTCTGTACCATCATTATCCCCACTTGAAGGACGATTGCCACAGGCTTCATCAAATTTACGAAGAGCCTCTTTGGCTTCCTCATTCAGATTAGTCGGCACCTGAACAACCAGTGTAACATAATGATCACCACGGACATTCTTGTTACGAAGAGATGGAACACCTTTGCCCTTCAGACGGATTCTTGTATCTGTCTGGGTTCCAGGCTTCACATCATAAAGAACATCTCCATCAACTGTATTAAGTCTGACTTCTCCGCCAAGTGCTGCCTGTGCATAAGTAATCGGTGCTGTAGAATAAATATTCATATCCTGTCTCTGGAAGATTGGATGACGTCCTACATTCACCTCTACCAGCAGATCTCCTCTTGGGCCACCATTGGTACCTGGCTCACCTTTATCACGAATGCGGATACTCTGTCCATTATCAATACCAGCAGGAACAGATACTTTAATCTTTTTGCGGTTTGAAACATATCCTGTACCACGGCAATCAGGACATTTGTCCTTGATGATCTTACCTGTACCATGACAGTCCGGGCAGACCTGAACATTACGAACCATACCAAACATAGACTGCTGGGTATAAACGATCTGACCTTCTCCATTACATTTCGGACAGGTAACAGGTGATGTACCGGCTTTTGCACCAGTTCCATGACAGGTAGTACATTCATCCTTCAGTGTGATCTCAAGCTCCTTCTCACAGCCAAATACAGCCTCCTCAAAGGTGATATTCACACGTGCACGCAGGTTTGCTCCCTTCATAGGGCCATTGCTGGCACGTCTGCGGCTTCCGCCACCGAACAGATCTCCGAAAATATCTCCGAAGATATCACCCATATCTGCACCGGAGAAATCAAAGCCGCCGAAACCGCCCGCTCCGCCACCGCCGCCGTTCTCAAAAGCGGCATGACCAAACTGGTCATACTGTCTTCTCTTGTCCGGGTCACTTAAGATGCCGTAAGCCTCTGTTGCCTCTTTAAATTTCGCTTCAGCTTCCTTATCTCCCGGATTCACATCTGGATGATACTTCTTGGCAAGCTGACGATATGCTTTTTTTAATGTAGCGTCATCGGCGTTCTTGTCAACGCCCAGGACTTCATAGTAATCTCTTTTATCAGCCATGATTTCTTTTCCTAACTTTTTGTATTTGGTTATCTCCGAAAAGCGCCAGATGGTGCTTTTCCTGTAATATATCTTCTACCACCACTGCCCGGTCATGGATCATGGCCGGGCTGTAGTCTTGCGTCCCGGAATACCGGAACTGATTATTAATTTAATTAAACTTCTTTGTAGTCTGCATCTACAACATCGTCGCCGTAGCCTGCTTCGTTACCGCCCTGGGAAGCTCCTCCCATATCCGGACCAGCCTGACCAGCGCCGCCCTGTGGATTCTGTGCTTCATACATCTTTGCAAAAAGCTTCTGAGCACTTTCCATCATTTTCTCCTGAGCTGCTTTAATTTCTGCAACCTGAGCATCTCCAAGATCTTCTGTATTTGTATATTTAGCAAGGATATCCTTCAATGCATTAAGGTCAGCCTCTACAGCAGCCTTATCATTTGCATCAAGCTTATCGCCTGCCTCTTTCAGTGCATTCTCAACCTGGAATACCATGGAGTCTGCATTGTTCTTTGTATCAATAGCCTCTTTACGCTTCTTATCCTGAGCTTCGAACTCAGCAGCTTCTTTAACAGCTTTGTCAATCTCAGACTCAGACATGTTAGAACCAGCTGTGATGGTAATGTGCTGCTCTTTACCTGTTCCAAGATCCTTAGCGGAAACATTTACAATACCGTTGGCATCAATATCGAATGTAACCTCGATCTGCGGAACACCACGACGTGCTGGCGGAATTCCATCCAGACGGAACTGTCCAAGGGATTTGTTGTCTTTCGCAAACTGACGCTCACCCTGTAATACGTTGATATCTACAGCTGTCTGATTATCTGCTGCTGTGGAGAAGATCTGGCTCTTCTTTGTCGGGATAGTTGTGTTTCTCTCGATCAGACGAGTTGCAATACCACCCATTGTCTCAATAGACAGAGAAAGCGGAGTTACATCAAGAAGAAGGATGTCACCTGCACCAGACTCACCGGAAAGCTTACCACCCTGGATAGAAGCACCAAGTGCAACACACTCATCCGGGTTCAGAGCTTTACTTGGCTCTTTGCCTGTCAGCTGTCTTACTTTGTCCTGTACTGCCGGAACACGTGTGGAACCACCAACCAGAAGTACCTGTCCAAGATCAGAAGCTGTAAGACCTGCATCAGAAAGTGCACGGCGAACCGGCTCTGCTGTCTTCTCGACAAGGTCATGTGTAAGCTCATCAAATTTAGCTCTTGTAAGGTTCATATCAAAGTGCTTTGGTCCCTCAGCTGTTGCTGTAATGAATGGCAGGTTGATATTGGTTGTTGTTGCAGAAGAAAGCTCTTTCTTTGCTTTCTCAGCAGCTTCTTTCAGTCTCTGAAGAGCCATCTTATCGTTGCTTAAATCAACACCTTCTGTTTTCTTAAATTCAGAAAGCATGTAATCTGTAATTCTCTGGTCAAAGTCATCTCCACCAAGACGGTTGTTACCTGCTGTTGCAAGAACCTCGATAACGCCATCACCGATCTCAATGATAGAAACATCGAATGTACCACCACCAAGGTCATAAACCATGATCTTCTGCTCTTTCTCATTGTCAAGACCATATGCAAGAGCTGCAGCTGTAGGCTCATTAATGATACGTTTTACATCAAGGCCTGCAATCTTACCAGCATCCTTAGTTGCCTGACGCTGAGCATCGTTGAAGTATGCAGGAACAGTAATAACTGCTTCTGTAACAGGCTCTCCAAGATATCCTTCTGCATCTTTTTTCAGTTTCTGAAGGATCATAGCAGAAATTTCCTGTGGGGAATATTTCTTGTCATCGATTGTCACGCGATAATCTGTACCCATCTCTCTCTTAATGGAAGAGATTGTCTTATCTGCATTTGTTACTGCCTGACGTTTAGCAGGCTCACCTACCAGACGCTCACCAGTCTTTGTAAATGCTACAACAGATGGTGTTGTTCTGGATCCTTCTGTATTTGCGATAACGGTAGGCTGTCCACCTTCCATAACAGCTACGCAGCTGTTTGTTGTACCTAAGTCAATACCAATGATTTTTCCCATGATAATTTTCCTCCTGTTTAAATATCTATGTTCTGATTTTAGAAATTGTCAATAAAGTTCAATCTGCTAAATCACTTTCAGTTAATTAGCAACCTTTACCATGCTGTGTCTTACAACGAAATCCTTGTAAGTATATCCCTTCTGGAATTCCTCCACAACAGTATTCTCGCTTACGGATTCGTCTTCCACATGCATAACAGCATTGTGCAGATTCGGATCAAACTCCTTTCCTACAGCTTCGATCGGCTTCACACCCATCTCATCAAAGGCTGTCATCATCTGCTTGTATATCATCTTCATGCCTTCTGCAAATGGATCATCTTCAGGAGCCTGTGCAAGACCTCTTTCAAAATTATCCACTATCGGAAGCATTTTTTCTACAATATCCTTTGCGCCAATGATGTACATGCTGGATTTTTCTTTCTCCGTTCTTTTACGGTAATTGTCAAACTCAGCCATGTTGCGCTTCAGTCTGTCTGTAAGCTCCTCGATCTGCTGTTCAAATTTATCTTTTTCTTTTTTCTTCTTGCCGAAGAAAGAAGTTTTTGCTTTGTTTTCTGAATCCTTCTGAGCCTCTTCCTTACCTGGCTGCTCAGCTTCTTCTGCTTCGGTCACCTCTTCGGAAGCTTCCTCATCTGCTGTCTGGGCTGTATCTGCTGCCTCTTCCTCACTTCCGTCGGTTACCGGAATATCAACTGCTTCTTCCTGTACTTCGGCTTCTTTATTCATTTCTTCTGACACGCTTTCAACCGCCTTTCTAGGTTTTCTGATTTACCATTTCATCAAGCTGGACTTTTAACTTCTTCAAGCTATCCACTACATTCTCGTAATCCATTCGCTTAGGACCAATGATTCCGATAGTTCCCCGCATTCCATCTCCAAGCTCATAAGTAGCTGTAACAACACTGCAGTCCTTCATGGTACGTACCGGAACTTCCTCTCCGATATATACCTGGATTCCTGTATTCTCTGAATCGCCTCTTTCCTCACGGACCATATCCGCAAGCTCCTGCTTATCCTCGAAAATAGAAATCAGTTCGCTGGCTCTGGATGTATCCGCAAGCTCAGGATACTTAAATATGTTGGTCGCTCCCGATGTATATACCTTCATATCTTCTTCATCCACATGAATAGTAGCTGCAACTGCGTCCAGTACATCTGCAACCACACCGCTGTGGCTTCCAGCCTGTTCCTTCAATCTGGCAATCATACCAAGATTGATGTCCTGGATAGGAACTCCGTTCAGGTTGGTATTAAGAAGAAGATTCAGCTTCAGGATCGTCTGGTCATCCATTGCCTCATCAATATTAATGATCTGGTTCCGGATAACATTGCCTTCACATACAACTACGGCAATCAGCTGCCGCTCATTTACACGTGAAAGCTGAATGAACTTCAGAGTGCTTCCCTTATATTGGGGAACTGCCACCATAGTCGCATAATTGGTATTCGTCGCAAGAACTTTCGCAACCTGCTTGAGTACCTTATCCATTTTATCTGATTTTTCAATCATCATATCACGGATCTCTGCGATCTCAGCTTCTTTCTCTCTGGTAAGCTCATCTACATAAAGGCGATAGCCTTTATCTGATGGAATTCTTCCGGCTGAAGTATGGGGCTGTACAATATAGCCCATATCCGTCAGGTCGGACATCTCATTCCGGATGGTAGCAGAGCTGACATTTAATCCCGGATACTTGGAAATCGTTCTGGAACCTACAGGCTCACCCGTTTCCATATAAGTTTTGATGATTGCTTTCAGTATTTTCCGTTTGCGCTCATCTAATACTTCATCCATGAAATATCCGCTCCTTTCCTAAAAAGCAGACGGTCAAACCTGAATTCTGTTCCCGTCCGGCTTCCTCGAATTCCTTTGTTAGCACTCATTATTTAGGAGTGCTAACATTCATGCTCTTAAGATACACCTCAGTATCCCTTTTGTCAATATTTTTTACAAATTTTTTTCATCTTTTTTGATAGTTTTTGATAGTAGTAAAATTGATACATGGAAAATATTGATTGAGAAACGGATGTAAACTGGTTATAATAAAATTAAGAAGTAAGCAGAGTATAGAATGATCAGCAGAAAATGAGGTGATGATATATGCCAAAGATGATGCAGGATTTAATCGAACAGTATGTAGAAGCGGTTAAGAAGATTTATGGTTCCCATATACGCCAGATAATTCTTTATGGTTCTTATGCAAGGGGTGACTTTCGTCCGGATTCTGATGTGGACATTATGATTCTGGTAGATATGTCAGA
>CAKRVL010000023.1 GCA_934408705.1 uncultured Blautia sp.
CCGGATATCCAGTACCGGCCCGATTACCTGCACCACCTCGCCAATGTGTTTTTCGCTCATTTAGCAGTCTCCTTATAACATACTATGCGATAGGTTATACACCCTCCGCACCTCCAACAATCTCTGTGATTTCCTGCGTGATGCTTGCCTGACGTGCCCGGTTGTAATGCAGATTCAGCTTCTCGATCATTTCTTCTGCATTATTGGTAGCTGCCTCCATGGCAGTACGTCTTGCTGCCAGCTCACTGGCAACACTCTCGCACACGGCACCGTAGATCAGCCCTGCCAGATACTCGGGAACAATGGCATCAAATACCTCTGACGCATCCGGCTCATACAGAATCAGATTCCGGATGCCCTTTGTATCCTGCTCATCTGTCAGGTCCTTCAAAGGCAACACCGGAATAGCTGATGGCTGCTGGGAAAGCATAGAAACAAATCTGGTATAACACAGATCAATGTGTCCAAATTCTCCCTTCTTAAATTCCCCGCAGAGCAGATTTGCCATCTCGAAGCAGTCTGCTACGGAAATATCAGCAATCTCTCCAAAATTCTCCGTAACACAGGCCAGTCCATTTCGCTTCGAATACTCCACAGCCTTTTTCCCGATGGGAAGAACCATGAAATCCTGATTCTTTGAGGCTGCTTCCAGACATTTAAACAGGTTCGTGTTATATCCGCCAGCCAGACCGCGATCTCCGGCGATCAGTACATAGCAGCACTTCTCATTACCGGATTCTCTGGCGTATACAGAGGAAAAATCTGTATTTCCCTGTGCAATATCCACCAGAGTCTGATGCATAGTCTCAAAATAGGGCCGGCAGACTTCAGCCCTTTCTTTTGCTTTACGCAGTTTGGAGGATGCTACAAGCTCCATTGCTTTGGTAATCTGCATGGTGCTCTGCACACTTTTAATACGCAGCTTTACCGCTTTCATGTTTGCAGCCATAAAAGTTCCTCCTTATCACAATTTATTTCTCAGGTCTTGTATTCACAAAATTCTCAGTATACTGTTCCAGCGCACTCTTAAGCTTCGCCTCTGTATCCGCAGATAATGCGCCTGTAGAGCGTATTTCCTGCATTGCGGCTACTCCCTGCGCATCACCATCAAGCCAGGTATAAAGACCGGCCTCATAGTCTCTTACATCCTCTATGGCAACCTTGGACAGGATTCCCTTAGTTACCGCATAGAGAATCGCAACCTGCTTCTCTACAGCAACCGGGGCATTCTGGTTCTGCTTCAGCACCTCTACAATACGGGCACCCTGCTCCAGTCTGGCCTTTGTATCAGCATCCAAATCTGAACCGAACTGTGCAAAGCTCTGCAGTTCTCGATACTGGGAATAAATCAGCTTCAAAGTACCGGCAACCTTCTTCATTGCCTTGATCTGTGCATTTCCACCAACTCGTGATACGGAAATACCCGGGTTAACAGCCGGCATAACGCCAGAATGGAACAGCTCTGTCTCCAGGAATATCTGTCCGTCTGTGATAGAAATAACGTTAGTCGGAATATATGCGGAAACATCTCCTGCCTGTGTCTCGATGATCGGAAGTGCAGTCAGGGAGCCTCCACCATGTGCCTCATCCAGTCTTGCGGCGCGCTCCAGAAGTCTGGAATGAAGATAGAAAACATCTCCAGGATATGCCTCACGTCCCGGCGGACGACGGATCAGCAGGGAAAGTGCACGGTAAGCAACCGCATGCTTACTTAAATCATCATAAATGATCAGCACATCTTTGCCTTTATACATAAAGTATTCACCCATTGCACATCCGGAATATGGTGCAATGTACTGCAGCGGACTGGCTTCAGATGCCGTAGCCGCCACGACGATAGTGTAATCCATAGCACCATTTCTGGTGAGAGTCTCAACCAGGGAAGACACTGTAGAACGCTTCTGTCCGATTGCTACATAGATACAGATCACGTCCTTGCCCTTCTGGTTAATAATAGTATCTGCTGCCAGAGTGGTCTTACCAGTCTGACGGTCACCAATGATAAGCTCTCGCTGGCCCCTTCCAATAGGAACCATAGAGTCAATTGCCTTGATACCAGTCTGCAAAGGCTGATTAACGCCCTGTCTCTCGCAGATACCTGGTGCCGGGCTCTCAATAGCCCTGTATTCACTTGTCACTACAGGTCCCGCACCGTCAATAGGCTGTCCAAGGGCATTTACAACTCGTCCTATCATAGCCTCTCCAACCGGAACGGATACCACCTTTCCGGTGCGCTTTACGGTCTGACCTTCGCCAATGCCGGAATCATCACCAAATAATACGATAGAAACACTGTTTTCTTCCAGGTTCTGTGCCATTCCGAAGCTTCCGTCCTCAAACTCAAGAAGCTCTCCTGCCATACAGTTGATAAGACCGCTGGCTCTGGCAATGCCATCACCAACCATGAGAACCGTACCGGTCTCATTCTGTTTGATGGCGTTATCGTAATATTTGATCTGACTGCGGATGACTTTTGAAATTTCTTCAGGTTTAAGCTGCATTTTCTCTATCCATCCTTATACTATAAGCTCGTTTAATTTTCTGGAAAGGTCATCCAGACGGCTCTTAACTGTACCGTCCAGCTGTTTACCCTCCAGCTCTACCTTAAGACCTGCAAGCACCCCGGGATCCGTCTTCTGTGTCAGATCAACGGTCTTACCGCTTATCTTCTCCAGCTTGCCCTTAAGCGCTGCCATCTGCTCATCTGTCAGTGTGACTGCGCTGGTCACTACTGCAGTGGCAATATTATGGTCCACATTGTACCGCCGTGTAAATTCTTCACAACATCCGGAATACTCTCCCAGAATCCCGCGCTCACACAGCAGCTTCAGAAAATTCACAAGATACCTTTCTGCATCAGTTCCAAATGCCCTATCAAGAAGCTTCGTCCTCTCCTCCTTGGGAATAGAAGGTTCTGACAATAATTTCACATAATCGGGATTCTCCCGGAAAAGCTGCCTGATGGTCTGCATCTGCTCCAGCACAGTGTCGGTAAGCTGTTCTTCGGCAGCAAGGTCATACATGCTGCCGCCATATAATCTGGCAATCTGCGTCATGATGCCTCACCTACATTCGAAATAAACTCGTCTATCAGTTTCGCGTGATCCTCTTCCTTGATCTCACGCTCAATCACCTTGCCGGCAATCTCCATTGCCATGCCGCCGATCTCATTTTTCACTTCATTGACAGCTTTACGTTTCTCCTGGGCAATATCACTCTCAGCCTTCTCCTTCATGGCGCGGGCCTCCTGTGCTGCACTTCTGAGAATCTCCTCACTCTGGAGGGATGCTGTCTTCTGTGCCTCTGTGACAATATCGCTGGCTTTCACCTTCGCCTGCTGCATATTCTGTTCATACTCTGTCTTCATAGCCAAAGCCTCTTCCTTAGCCTTAGTGGCATCCTGGATCTGGGCATCAGCCATAGCTCTTCTCTTCTGAAGCATCTCATTAACAGGCTTAAACAGAAATCTTTTTATCAGATACATCTGAAGAAAAAGGTTACATATCTGCGCAATAAACGTCCACGGCACAATTCCTACAAGTTCCTGTACCTGCATTTTCTAACCTCCTGTTGTAACCTTGTCCGTGTGTAGCGGACACACCTTTCATTTCCTATCAGCCAAGGAATTTCATGAAGGTACCAGGTGCAACGAAGATCAGAAGCAGACCAGTTACGAAACCGTAAATACCGGTAGTCTCTGCAATCGCACAACCAAGAAGCATGGTAGATGTTACATCACCCTTACACTCCGGCTGACGTCCAATAGCTTCCAGAGCCTTCGCAACAGCGTTACCTTCTCCAATACCAGGTCCGATACCTGCGATCAGTGCAAGACCAGCACCAATTGCACAACCAGCCAGTGCGATACCTTTTGCCAATACTGTAAAATCCATAATCAAATCCTCCTGTTATTTATGATTTCTCTTGATTTGCTTTCATATTACTCTTCTGCGGCATTTGCTATATACATTACCGTCAGCATACAGAAAATAAATGCCTGCATGATTCCGGAGAACCAGTCAAAATAAACAGACATAATTGCCGGAATACCAACATCCAGGAATGGGATCTTCGACAATACATCGCCCACAATACCTGGAATCAGTCCGAACAGCTTAGAACTGGCCAATGCCAGTGCAGCATAGATCAGACCATTAATAACCACACCGGAAAGGATATTTCCGAAATGACGGCACGCCATACTGATCGGTGTCGCAATCTCGGAAAGAATGTTAAACGGTGTCATAATAGGGATCGGAGTTGTAAATCCCTTCATATATCCGCCAAGACCATTTGTCTTGATCTTCTGTGCCGTGATCATGGTAAATACCACAACTGCCCATGCAGCCTCTGTAGAAAGATCTGCTGTAGGACTTCGCAGGCCCACAAGGCTGATCAGGTTTGAAACCACACTTGTAGCAAACAATGCCGCCACAAAAGGAATCATATAGCTGAATTTCTCACCCATATTGCCAATGACAAACTTATTGGCTGTCTCCACCAGAAGCTCGGCCACTGCCTGTCTTCTGGATATCTTCTCCACCTTCAGGTCATGTGTCAGCCAGATGCAAAGACCTGTGATCAGAAGCATGACTAGCCAGCTTACCACCAAAGT
Source organism: uncultured Blautia sp. (assembly GCA_934408705.1). GTDB lineage: Bacteria > Bacillota > Clostridia > Lachnospirales > Lachnospiraceae > Blautia_A. The sequence goes on from CAKRVL010000023.1 coordinate 4,616, forward strand.
CTCCGTGATCTGAAATTTCCCCAGAATGGGAATCTCAAATGGAAACGTATAGAATATCCTGCCACCGGTTATTTCTATATCCATGTACTCTCACCTCCTGTCATTATAAATTTGCATATATTTACGCGGCCTTCCTTCCCCCAATGATTCCCACTGTCTTGATCACAATGTTTGGAAAAAGCAATGGAAGAAGTCCTGCTACAAACTGAAAACAGGGGGCAGCAATTGCCAGAATTCCCCAAAGAATCTGAAAAGTCATCCGCTGGGTATAACTAGTCTTCATCTTCGCCGCAGCCTGTTTATCATCCTCCATGGAAACTACCTTCTGAACGGTCAGTCCCATGAGGAAAAAGTTCAGTACTGCCACCATCCCGCCAATAAATCCTGCGAGAAGCACTGTATAATCAAACGGAATCTGCTCTGGCACTGCCAGATGCCCAATTCCAAATACAGCCCACATTAAAGCCACGCATACAAATGTACCAATTGCAACCTTCCTTGTCTCTTTCTTAACTGCCGGCTGCACATCTGCAAACATTCTGCTCATATAAAACTCCCTTCCGTTTACTCTAATGATGTCGGTTAAATGAAACTTTATCCTTCTTTTTCTCCTTCTTCTGATGGCGGGTTACGGAAAGGTACAGCTTATAGGCCACCATAAAGGAGCCTCCCAGCCCGAAAAAAAAGCCGGGAATAAAAATCCATTCTCCTATTCCCAGTCTGGTACTCATCCACCAGCAGATCAGCAGACACAGAAGAAGAGGAGTAATAAATGATAGGCTAAATTGACTGAGCAAAGTCAGATTCTTAATAATATCTCCCCATTTTTTCATAATTTTCTCCTGTCTTAAGTCTCATTTTATAGACAGATTTTAACACAATCCATGGTGGATAGCAACTTTTTTGTGTAAATTGGTTAAAAACCCACTGTCATTTTATGACATATCGTCAATTTTTTCACACTTTCAAAAGCAGTTCTATGCTAACAAATTTTTGTTGTTTTGTCGTTATACAAATGTTAAAGGTTGACTAAAATTCAGACATTCCCGGTAACAATGTCTAACACACACAAAACTATAATAATTCCTATAAAAAAAGCTGCCTTGTATCAGCATTCCCATTCCCTGGAAAATCATGCTATACAAAGCAGCTCTCTTTCGTATTTTTCTAAATCTTAATTTGTATACAGATAAGAACTATATGCAGGATCGTCAATATTGGAGGCATCGATCCACGCCGGATCAAGCCGCAGATTTCTCTTAATCTCCACACTTTTCTTCGGTGCTGTGGACATAAGCGCAGTCCAGATAGTCTGATAGCCCATAGCATAAGGCTGCTGGGAAACCACGCCAACCTCTTTATTATTACGGATAGCCTCCTGCTGCTTGGCAGTTGCATCAACGCCCACCATCACAACCGGATCCTTAGTCTCATCCTTCTTCATATCCAGATACATATCTGCAACATCAGCATTATCACAGAAAACACCGTCCAACTGCGGGTATGTATCCAGGACCTGCTGCATAGCAGCTGTCATATCATCCACCTGATCCTGGTAAACAATCTCTACCACTTCAATATCCGGATAATTGGCGATATAGCTGGTAAATCCTTCCACGCGCTCCTGAATACTCTGCGTCTTCTCCTGCGCGGAAAATACAGCAACCTTCCCCATCTTTCCCATTGCTACTGCAAGTCTGTACGCAGCAATCTCGCCAACCCTTGTATTGTCAGTCCCACGAAATGCACGGATCATCTTACTGTCATTAACGCCGGAATCAAATGCGATAACCGGAATTCCATTCTCCTTGGCAGCCTCAAGCTGTGCCTGAAGGGAATCCATATCACTGGCAGAAACACACAACACATCAGGGTTCTCTGCAATTACTGCATCCAAGGTATTGACCTGGCTCTCCACATCCTTCTCATCGCTGGCGCCCTCAAAGGTCATAGTCACCTGTTCATCTTTCCCGAAGCCATACGCTTCATTCACATCGGCAATGGCCTGCTCCATTCCTTTCTTCACAAGTCCCCAGAACTCTCCGCTTACGCTCTTGCTCACAACAGCAACCCGCGCTCCCGGCTGTATCTGTACAGATGTGTCAATCTCAGGGATGATTGGATCACTCTCTTCCTGAGTCTTCTCTGCAGATTCTGTAGTCTGCTCATCGGCAACCATGGGTGCGATTGCTTTCTCCACTTCTTCCTTCTTGCAGCCTGTTAATGTGCATAATCCAGCCAGAAGAACAGCAGGTATCACTGCTACTTTTTTCATTTTATTCACTCCTCATCTGAAGGGTTCAAAGCCTTCCTCTTCCAAAAAGAACCTTCTATTACCATTTTTCGCAGTTTTAATCTAGTTTTAATCTTGCTTTTACATTATACACATTTTCAGTCCCGCGTCCATAGTTTTTATATTTTTTTTATTTTTGGAACCCTTCAAACGCTGATGTTTCCGGTTTTGTCTCAAATTTCATCACTTTTTGGGTAACAGGATGGAGAAATGTAAGGCTGGCAGCACACAATGCCAGATTTACTGCTCCCCTCATCCCCGTACTTTCTTCACCGTACTTCCGGTCTCCAGCCAAAGGCATTCCTGCGTGAGCCAGCTGCACCCTGATCTGATGGTGACGCCCTGTATCCAGGTGAATCCTCAGCAGCCATTTCTTTTTTCCGGAAATTTTGTCCAGTGTCTCATCTATAACCTCATAAGAAAGCCTGGCTTTCTTTGCTCCGGGAGTCGAAGCCTTTACTACTGAAGAAGAATTGGTTTTTCCATCTTTTTTCAGATAATCCTCCAGTATTACAGGATTTTTTGAAACCGCTGTATATTCCGGCTGTCCATAGGTCACCGCCAGGTAAATTTTCCTCATTTTCCCACTGGTGATCTGAGCACTTAGTTCCTTAGCTGCCTTAGGTGTTTTGCCGAAAACCAGAATCCCCTCTACCGGCTGATCCAGTCTGTGAATCACAGCCAGATAAGGCATATTTCTCCCATCACCGGACTTTGATGCCAGATAATTCTTCAGACTGCTTTCCAGATCCATAGCACCGATCCGTGCATTCTGTACTGCGATTCCTGCTGGCTTCCGGCAGACAATAATATCTCTATCTTCAAAAAGAATATAATCTTCTATTTTCCCACTGAACATTTCTGCATCCTTTCACACTTCCAACTTTTACAGCAATTATAACGAATGTTTCCTATTTTTACAAGCAAAGAAGGACGGTCATCACTTTACTTAGATTTCAAATGATGACCGTCCTAAAATTCTTCAATATTCAATGGTCTATTCCTCTTTCAATTTAATATTTAAATGGTTATTAAATTGTTCTATATTCAGTTGTTCTATATTTAGTTATTTTATTTAAAATATCTTATCTTATTTCCTGCTCATAAACGATATGATGTTTATCACTCGGTTTATTTAGAAGTTGATAGAATGAAATTACAATTTCACGGATTATAATTTCTTTTCCAGAAATACCGGATACACTTCTTATGCTCTGAATCATTATCATAAACAATTTCAAACTTAAGACATTAAATCCAAAACCACTTACTGGTTCATATGCTCTCTCATATGTATTATACAAAAAAGTTTGAGCGGAAGTTCCAGATATATTTCTGATCACGAATATCAAATGTGATATTCTTCTAATGCAAAGCTTCGACTCATATTCTAAAGTTTCAATATGGATCTCAAAATATCGTTCTTATCTTAGATAAGGGTTATATTTTCCGGAGAAATGTTTCTTTACACATCTTCTGGATCTTTGTATTAGTTGTGGACAGTTGTTCAATATAAGAAATCGCTTCTATTTACCTTCGATACGTCTTATAAGTATCAGCTGAATCAAGTGATACTATATATTCTATTTACACGGATCTCGTATCAGGTCTTCTTGCAGGAAATGCGATTCCTGTCTCTCTTATATTGAGTAAGAAGATTTTATGTTCCCATTGGAATCACTAAGCTCCTTTCTTTATGAATTTGTTTTCTTGTTTTGTTTTGATGGGTTTATATTAACATCTCACGCGTTATTTGTCAATACTTTTTTGCGTATTTTTCACTTTATTTCTGTTTTATTTTATTTTGTGCTCTATAATTCTGTGTTTTGAGTGAATTATATCAATTATTCAGAATATTTATTTGAATAAGAAAAAGGACAGCCGCGATCTTATGAAAGAAACGGGACTGCCCTTATAATTATTTTACTTTCTATTATAGTTGATCAGACAACCTTTCAGGATGATTTCTCTCTCATCATCTGTCAACTCACCCAATGTTACTGTAAACGGTACTAATCCGCTCTCTTTCACAACATAACCTGTAATAGTCTCTGTCTTATTCTCTACTGCTTCACGGATTCCCGGGAAAAACAGATAGTCACCATTGGCAAAAGGAAGGTCTCCTGCCGGAATCAGGAATGGAAGCATTCCCCAGTTAATCAGGTTGGAACGATAACGCTTGGTAGCATATTCATTAGCAATATTCGCCCAGCCACCAAGTACCTTCTGGCAGGAGGCAGCCTGCTCTCGGGCAGAACCATCACCTGGCTTCACAGCAAAGATAGTGCTTCCAACACCAAGATTTCCCTTGCCAACTTCCGGATAAGCCTTCTGCACAGCTTCCATAACAGGCTTCAGCTCCGGAACCACTTCAAGCGGACATTCACCGTTCTCAATAGCATGCTCAGCCTTCTGGATTTCTTTAGCGCGTCCTACATAAGCCGGATCCTTCCTGGAAAGAGTAAACTCAGCCAGACCAAGTGGATTGGAACGGTAGGAGGAGGTCTCACCAGATGGAATCAGCTCATCTGTCGTAGTTACCGGATCATGGATTTCAGAAACAACCTTCAGTACCAGATTCTCTGCAAGAGCCGGCATCTTCGGCCAGTCCTTGATATTCGGACCAAACTGAATCTCAACAGATGGATCTGCTACGCCCTTGCTGTCAAATACACGGTTATCATAAATGGTTTTGTCAAAGAAATATTTCTGGCCTCTGTACTCTCCTGTGAAATTCTCAGCGGATGTAAGGAATCCCTTATTAGCAGCTGTAGCAGCAATAGAACGGGCATCCATAAGTGCAACAGAGGAAATCTGACCATTCTGGATCTTAGAGCCTTCACGGTTAGGGAAGTTTCTGGTTGTATGACGGATACTGAATGCATTATTCGCAGGAGTATCTCCGGCACCAAAACAAGGTCCGCAGAATGCTGTCTTCACAACAGCACCTGTACCAAGAAGATCGGCCAGGACACCATTCTTAGCCAGTTCCATATAAATCGGTGTACTTGCCGGATATACACTTAAGGTAAAGGCATCTGCACCAATGCTTGTGCCGCGGAGAATATCTGCTGCGGCACAGATATTCTCGAAGCCACCACCTGCGCAGCCTGCAATAATTCCCTGGTCAACATAAAGCTTTCCGTCTACAACCTTGTTGCGAAGAGTATATGGCACCTTACCATCCAGACTGATCTGCGCCTTTTTCTCCACATCTGCAAGAATGTCGTCCAGATTGGCATTCAGCTCATCAATTGTATAGGTATTGCTTGGATGGAATGGCATAGCGATCATTGGCTTGATCTCACCAAGGTCAATCTCCACGCATCCATCATAATAAGCCACATCTCCTGGCTTCAGCTCCTTATAGCTCTGCTCTCTGCCATGGATCTCATAGAATTCATGAATTTTCTCATCTGTCTGCCAGATAGAGGAAAGACAGGTAGTCTCAGTAGTCATAACATCAATGCCAATACGGAAATCAGCACTTAAATTACCAACACCAGGTCCTACGAACTCCATTACCTTATTCTTCACATAACCATTTGCAAATACCTTGCCAATAATCGCAAGGGCAACGTCCTGTGGACCAACGCCCGGACGTGGAGTACCTTTCAGATAAATAGCAACAACTCCTGGCATATTAATATCATATGTCTGGGAAAGAAGCTGCTTCACCAGCTCTGGTCCTCCCTCACCCATAGCCATGGTTCCCAGAGCACCATAACGGGTATGGCTATCTGAGCCAAGGATCATCTTACCGCATTCTGCCAGCATCTCACGGGCAAACTGATGGATAACAGCCTGATGAGGCGGAACATACACACCGCCGTATTTCTTAGCACAGGTAAGACCAAACATATGGTCATCCTCATTGATCGTACCACCAACTGCACAAAGGGAGTTGTGGCAGTTTGTAAGCACATATGGTACAGGAAAACGCTCCAGTCCTGAAGCACGCGCAGTCTGGATAATACCTACAAAAGTAATATCATGAGATGTAAGTTTATCAAATTTAATCTGAAGCTTTTCCATATTACCGGAAGTATTATGGGCATTCAAAATAGAATAGGCAATGGTATTTCTTGCAGCCTCCTCCTTAGAAACAGGGAGATCAGCACTGCCCTCAGGGATAATAGTCTGCCCATTCTGCAGATACACACCTGTATCGTATAATTTCATAATAAAAATCCTCCTCATCTGAATGTATTGATAAGTGACAAATATTATCGTTAATTATAGTAGATTTCATCATAAGAATCAAGCAAAAACACTTTAGTGCGCTAAAAAGGTTTTTCATTGTTTTTTCATGACTTTACTTTCACTTTAAAATCCGCTATACTTGAAGTCGCTTAAAGCTCAAGTACCGCTGCCATCTGTGGCAGTTTTAACAGGGAGGTAATCATATTATGTTCCGCCTTTGGGGACGAATCTGGAAAGACAACCATATGCTGAAGGATACCGTAATCTGCGATGACCGGCAGGAGACCAGAACTCACAAGGTTTTTCACTGTCTGGAAGAGATATGCTACGAACTTGATCTGGGCAATCCGATCTGGCTGGACACTACAGTACGGGATTTTAAGAAGCACAGTAAAACACGTTTTTATCAGGATAATTTTATTGAACAGATTGACTTCGATTATCTGGAAATACAGGTGATCGAAGAAGATTAAGTATAATAGGATCAAATTTATTTTTGGAGGCAAATTATGAAAAAAGCAAAAATGTTAATGCTGATTCTCACCAGCTCAGCTCTTGCACTTACACCGGTGGCAGCCAGTGCAGCTGAGGAGGTATCATCACAGACAACCTCGACAGTTACCGATGCACCCACAGTCACACCTACTCCTGTACCTCAGAAGAAGGGCTGGATCACCCTGAAGAGTGGTAAGAAGAAATACTTCCGTGATGGCAGAAATGTTACTGGTTTCCAGAAGATCGGTAAATATTATTATTATTTCAGCGCCAAGGGAACTCTCCTGAAGAATAAGACCATTAAGAAAGGTTATAAAGGTTTTACTTATTTCATAGACAGCAAAGGCCGTGTAATGGGACGCCAGAAGGGCTCTGTCTACTATACCGCAAGTGGTAAGAAGATGAACCAGGCACAGATTGCAGACCTTCGTTCCAAACAGATCGTAGCAGAGATCACCAATTCCCGTATGTCCAAGCCAGCGAAGCTTCAGGCATGCTTCAACTGGGTAATTAAGGGCTACTACAATATCTGGCGCCGTTTCGACCAGGGTGGTAAGAACTGGCCCGCAGCCTTCGCCAATGATCATTTCCTCTACAGAAAAGGTGACTGCATTTCCGATGCTGCTGCCTTCGGTTATCTGGCCAAGGCAATTGGCTATAAGAATGTTTATGTATGCGCCGATGCTGTAAGAAGCAATAATAATGCCCATTCATGGACTGAGATCAATGGACTTGTTTACGATCCGCTTTTCGCAGAGGCCAAAAGCTACAGCAAATATTATGGCTGCAGCTACGGAAGCTATGGATTGTCTGCTATTCTCAAATATAAGCTTTCCTGATTATAAAAGCTCCCGGATCCTTTTACAGGATTCCGAGAGCTTTTTTTGCAAGCTGATCCGCCATATCATTGTATTTGTCATTGGAATGTCCCTTCACTTTTACGAAATGAACCTTCACCTGCTTCACTGCATTCTGATAAAACGCCTGATATGCCTTGGTTCCCTCTTTATTAGCTTTCCAGGCACCGGTACACCATTTGGCAATGCCTTCATAATCATGGTAAATGGTAATTTCAGGAATATTATGATCAATTGCATATTGCATGGCAGCTTCTGAACCTTTGATTTCTCCTGCCACATTGTGCATCAAAGCCAATTCTTGATCCGTCAATTTCTTACAAAAACACTTCTCCTGTCCATTCTCAAGAATCACCATACCATATGAGAACTCGCCGGTATCCCCACGATAACTTCCATCTACATAGGCAGTTACACCTGATGCTCCTGCAGCTGACAGCCCTGTGGCTGGCACCTTTGCGGCTGACATTTCTGTTTCTGATGTCCCTGTGCTTACTCCGGCAAATACCTTGGCCTCTTCCATCGTCCCAAAGCTTTTAAACTCTGCCCCTGAAAATCCTGTAACCTGCTTCTGACATTCTGCCCAGGTCAGGAATACTCCTGTTTTTCTCCCCTGTCGTACTGCATAGTATTTTTTTGCCATGTAGCCTCCCTGTTTCTCTGTAAAATATTACCCGATACTATATTTTTAATATACTCTATTTGTAGTATCTCCATCCTGGAATCTATGAATATTTTTCACTACCTCATCCACCACCCGGAATCTGGTTTCCCTGGCCGCCCAGGCAATATGAGGTGTGATGATCAGCTTATTGCTGTCCTGGATTTTCAGCAACGGATTCTCCGGATCCATGGGCTCTTTGCAGAGCACATCAAGACCGGCACCGGCAATGGAGCCTTCTGTAAGTGCTGTATATAAATCCTCTTCGTTTACAATTGCGCCTCTTGCAAGATTCAGGAAAATCGCAGATTTCTTCATCTTGCGGAATTTATCCAAAGTCATCAGATTCTCTGTATACTGATTCAAAGGAGCATGTACTGAAAGTATATCTGAGCGTGAAAGAAGCTCGTCCAGATCTACCTGCTCATAATCCGTATCGTATTTGTTTCCGGAAGCAGAATAGCAGATAATATGACAGCCAAAGGACTGTGCAAGGGCTGCGACCTTACGTCCGATTGCCCCCAGGCCGATGATTCCCCATGTTTTTCCATCCAGTTCAAAAAAGCTCTGACTAAAATGGGAAAAACAGGTTCCTCTTGCATACTCTCCGGATTTTACATAATTGTCGTAATAATTTAATTTTTCCAGAATATAGAATAAAAGAGCAAATGTATGCTGGGCTACGCCGTTTGTAGAATATCCAGCTACATTATACGCTGCAATTCCCCGTTTTTTCAGATAGTCACCGTCCAAATTATTAAATCCAGTGGCAGTCAGGCATACCAGCTTAAGTTTTTCCGCTTTCCCGATGGTTTCTTCACAAATCGGAACCTTATTTGCTACGATTACATCAGCATCCTTTGTCTTTTCTTCCATTTCATCAGAGGTAGTGCTGCGATAGATCACAACCTCGCCAAGGGACTCAAATGGGGTAAATACCATATCCTGTCCCAGACTATCTGCTTCCAGAATTACAATTTTCATAATATTCTACTCGCTTTCTTCTATTACTATTGAACAAAGCGGACAAGTCCGCTTCAAACTCCCTAAATTCCTCAATCTTTGAGGGACTTGTTGCGCTTTGCGCGCCAGATGCCGTCTGCTTTAGCAGACAGATTCCTCATGCATCTGGTCGCATCCTCGCGGAGCGTTTTTTTTGTAATAGGAACATTACGGAGTAATTGCCTATTACAAAAAAAGCACAGGAAATTAATCCTGTGCCATGATTTTACTACTTTTAGCAGATTATATCAAACCATAAATTCCCGGATGATCTCACGCATGATTTTCTCTTCTTCCGGTGTAAGCATTTTGCTAAAGTGACTTCCTGAAGCTGCTGTCTGGCGGATGCTGCTTGTAATCTTGTCTACAATCTCTTCCTGCAGGACAGGGTCAGCCTTCTTTGCAGCAGGAATTTCCTGTGTCCAGCTTTGCAGCTGTTCCACATAGTCTGCCAGAGTATCCATCACCAGCTCTTCCTTGTAGGAAAAATCCAGTCCCTGACGAAGCAGCAAAAGTGCTGCCGGGATCACAGCTCCCACATACAGATAACTCAATGGAAGTCCCTCTTCTATTCTTAAAACTGTAGATAAATAAATAGCACAGCCCAGAATCAAGGTAGACAAAAGCGCCGGATACCACACAAACCGATTCATCCTGTGAAGAAGCCTGTCCCTTGTTCTCCACAGCTTCAGCCATTTTTCCTTAAGGCTTACACTGCTGCCTGTCCCCGTATTTTTCCTGGTGCCTGACATTTTACTTCCGGTACTTTTCAGCATTCTTCTGTAGGTGAGGTTTGTTGCCAGCATTCCAATTGCTCCCAGCGCCCCAAGGGCAGCCATACAGTAGAGCAATATATGCAGGCTCATGATTTTGTCCAGCATAATGTCCTCCCATATTCTCATTTATGATGCTCCCGCTTATAAACGGCACACCTCGTTGAAAACATTATACCTCTGCTATCCATTATGTGAAACCAAAATCGTTCGTCAAATTCCCGTAAAAACTTACATCTTCTGTAGTTTCTCTGCGTTAGTCTCCCCTACATTTCCTGCAGTGCCGCAACTACCTTTTCAAACTGCATGAAATGAGATGCCTTAACCAGAATGGTATCTCCTGTCTGTACATAGGAGTTCAGGTGTGCCAGAAGACTGTCTCTGTCTGGTTCCTCTATAACCGTAAGGTTCGGATTCTCTTTTGCTCTTCTGGCAATGTTCGCAGAAAGAGGGCCTGTGCAGATGCATACATCAATTCCGCATTTCGCTGCATGCTCACCCACTTCAGCGTGAAGCTGAGCCTCATTTTCTCCAAGCTCACCCATATCACCCAAAATAGCTACCTTTCTTCCGGCGCCGTCCTTCAGAACATCCAGAGATGCCTTCATGGACATTGGATTGGCATTATAGCAATCGTCTACAATAAGGAAGCGGTCTGTCTCGATCATATGGAATCTTCCGCTGATAGCTTCCAGAGTCTCAATTCCACGACGGATCTGTTCCAGGGTAAGTCCGTAAATACGTCCTACAGCTGTAGCCGCCAAAGCATTATATACCATATGGATTCCAGGCATTGGGATATCTGCCTTAAAGGACTCTTCGCCAACATGAATGCGGCAGGTCATACCCTTTAAGCCTCTGCTTGCGATCTCATCTGCATATATTTCCTTATCAGACTCCATACCAAAGAATACAGGCTTAATGCCCTCATATTCCTTTACCGTACAAAGCTTGTCATCGTCACCGTTTAATACAATATGACCATCTTTTTTCAGGTATTTAAATATCTCGGTTTTTGCCTTCAGCACTCCATCCCTGTCTCCCAGATTCTCCAGATGGCAGGTACCGATATTAGTGATCACACAGGTATCCGGTCTTGCAATTTTCGCCAGACGTGTCATCTCGCCGAAATCACTGATTCCCATTTCCAAAACTGCAATCTGATCCTCGTCACGAAGACGAAAAACAGTAAGTGGAAGTCCCAGTTCATTATTAAAATTCCCCTGAGTCTTCAATGTACGGTATTTCTCCTTCAAAACAGAAGCAATTACCTCTTTTGTGCTTGTTTTTCCAACACTTCCTGTAATTCCCACAACTGGAATCTGTAACTGCTTCAGATAGAATTCTGCAATGTCCTTTACCGCCTGTAGAGAGGATTCCACCTTGATATATGGAAAATCAGCATTCTCCAGTGTGCGCTCTGATAATGTCGCCAGCGCACCGGCTTCCATTACCTGGGGAATGAACTTATGCGCATCCACACGTTCACCTACGATCGGTACAAAAAGTGTTCCAGGTTCTGCTTTACGGCTGTCAGTTGTAATAGAAGAAACCTCCTGCTTAAGGGAATCGGATGGTCCGAAGTAGACACCGCCACAAACCCTTGTCAGGTTTTCTAAAGTAAGATTTTTCATATTATATTATTATCCTTATACTGTTTTCACTATTTATTAAGCTTTATTTCTGCTTATTTAAAACTTTATTCCCGCTTTATTCGTACTTCTTTAAGGAAATACGGATCAGCTCCTCGCAAAGTGTAGGATAATCCATACCCAGCACCCTGGCCTCCTGAGGAATCAGACTGGTAGGAGTCATTCCCGGAAGAGTATTTGCCTCAAGGCAGTACATATCTCCATTTTCTTTCATCATGAAATCCAGACGGCTGTAGCCTGTAAGACCAAGTGCCCGTGCTGCTCTCACTGCATTTTCCTGCATTTTCGCAGTAAGCTCCGGAGAAATCTCAGCCGGACAGGTCTCTACTGTGGAGCCAGCCTGATATTTATTCTTATAGTCATAGAAGCCCTGAAGAGGTGCAATTTCAATAACCGGATAAGCCTTGTCATCTACAACAGCTACAGAAAACTCACGGCCCTTAATATACTCCTCAACTACAATATCCGCGCCATACTGGCTCGCATCTGTAAGAGCATCCTCATACTCCTTCTGATCATTTACAATATAAACTCCAACGCTGGAGCCGCCACAGCTAGTCTTTACAACAACCGGGAACTGAAGGTCATGCTTTGCAATATCTTTCTCAAGATTGTCCCTGGTCATAGTGAAGCCGCCTGGTGTAGGTACATTATTCATCAGAAATACTTCTTTTGTGATTCGTTTATCCATAGCCATGGCACTGCTCAGATAACCAGTGCCTGTATAGCGGATTCCCAGCAGATCAAATGCAGCCTGTACCTTGCCGTCCTCACCATTCGCTCCGTGAAGTCCCAGGAATACAATATCACATTTTTCACAAAGCTCCAGTACATTTGGTCCGAAAAAGCTTCTGCGGGTTTTCTCCATCTCTTTAATCTGTGGATTAAAGCTCTTCATGTATTCAGCTGCCTTCTCCACATCATACTCAGCCGGGAAAGGATTCTCCCAGTCTACATTCTCCACACCACAGAAAATGTCCACAAGTATTGCCTCATGTCCCTTCTGACGCAGTGCGCCGCAGATTCCTGTACCGGATACAATAGAAATCTCTCTCTCCGTACTGGTTCCACCTGCCAAAACTACTATTTTCATGATTTTTTCTCCTTGTCTACATCATACTTTTCTAAATATAACCATCCATTTATTCATAAACAACAACGGGCATGCCAATTTCAATATTTGCATAAATGGCCGCTGCCTTGTCATATGGAACATTTACACATCCATGAGAGCCCTCCCACAGATATAAATTCCCGCCAAACTCAGAACGCCAGGAAGCGTCATGGATCCCAACATTTCCGGCAAAAGGCATCCAGTATGTCACATTGGCCTCATAATCCTCTCCGGTAAGCACCGCAGGTGATTCCTTGGCATCCAGTGCATAACAGCCTGTGGGCGTGCCACAGCCTTCTATATCCGGGTTTCCACTTACGATGGGGGTATCCACAATAGGAGTTCCCTTCTGGTAAAAAACAAGACGCTGGTTTGTCAGATCTATCTCCACATAAGTAGAGCCAATATCATTACTGCCACGGCTGTAGCCTGAATACAGATAAACAGGCTCACGAACCTGGGTAACACCGCTTTCAACAGCACTGATCAAAGCCTTGACTTCTGCATCCTGATCGATCACCCAGCCGTAATCACCGCCCTTAATTTCAACTTCACGATTATCATAGGTCAAAAAGGTTCTGGTCTGTCCCATGGTATCATATTTCAATCCAAGCTCAGAAACATATTGCCGTACCAGATTCTCATCCAGGATCACATTTCCATTCTCATCATAACCGAACCAGTTCTTTATCAGTGTTCTGTCTACAGTCTCAGTGCGATCAGCGAAATCGTAGGTTATGATCACCTTCACAAGCTTGTTCATTTTTTCACAATTTTCCTTCAGCTGCTGATCTGTACTGTATACAGACGGCTTCCGGTAACAGCTTTCATTCTCCAGGTTCACTGAAGTTTTTCCTCTGAGCATGGCAGCTGAAATCACTTCCTCTGTCTTGGTGCGATCCAGGGCATTCCCCATCACCTCAGGAACAATTTCAAAGGCTTCTCCTGTATCCTGGATCTGTGCATCCACAGGCTGGACTACATTCTCTGCCTGCATACATTTCAGATTGTCTACAGCCTGCTCCAGCTGCTTCACATTATAACTGAGGGATTCTGATATATCATAATCCTTATCCTGATTAAAAGCAAGGAACCAGGTAAAACGATCCTGATCCTTGATCAGCTTTTTCACAATACCGGTAGATACATAGGAAAGACCTACATCCTCGGCAGAAATAGCCTCCTGTCCATTTTTCATTGTCTCAACAGCAAGAACATACGCACCTACACGCCGGTTCAGCAAATCTTCTGTATCCTCGGAAGTCATGTAGGAGCAGTTAAAGCCATTCACCATAGAGCCTGGAAGAAAGTGACTGGAAAAATAATAAACGCCATATCCATACGCCCCAGCGGTAAGCAGCAGTAACAATACTACCAGCAAAATAACGATGATCCTTCCTGCGCCTGCTTTTTCCCTATTTTTTGCCATAAATTCCTCCCTGCCTATGCTTCTCTTCTATTGCCTTTACCCGACGGCATCATATAAATGCAGCCGGGTAAAGACAATAAAAAGCAGATATGCTCTGCCTCTTTTTATATGCCAGATCAGAGATATCCCTGACCTGGCACGTTTACATTCTATGCGGTTATTTCCGCTTTTAGCCAAGAAGTTTTTCTACGCTGACAAGCTTAACACAAAGAACAAATACCTGTGCTGCCTTTCCCAGGTCTTCCATTGTTGGGAAGGATGGTGCAATACGGATGTTAGAATCTTTCGGATCCTTGCCGTATGGATAAGTTGCTCCTGCGTCTGTAAGAACAACCCCTGCCTCTTTAGCTTTTGCAACAATTGCCTTCGCACAGCCTTCCAGAGAATCAAAGGAAATGAAGTATCCACCGTGAGGTGTAGTCCATTCACCGATTCCAAGTCCTGCAAGCTCTTTATCCAGAGTATCCAGTACCATCTCAAATTTCGGACGAAGGATATCTGCGTGTTTTCTCATGTGTGCGTGAAGTCCTTCAAGATCCTTGAAGAATCTTACGTGACGAAGCTGATTCAGCTTGTCATGACCGATTGTCTGGATCTGCATATATTTACGGAAATCATTTAAGTTTGCCTTGGAAGCTGCAACGGCTGCAATTCCTGAACCAGGGAAGCTTACCTTGGAAGTAGATGTAAATTTATAAACAAGATCCGGGTTGCCAGCTTTCGCACACTCACCAAGGATCTCTTCCAGGAAATCCTGATTGTCATCATAAAGATGGTGGATGCTGTATGCATTGTCCCAATAAATACGGAAGTCAGGTGCTGCAGGCTTTAATCTTGCGAAACGCTCTACAGTTTCCTTGGAATATGTGTAGCCCTGTGGATTGGAATATTTCGGTACACACCAGATTCCCTTGATAGCTGCATCCTCACTTACCAGCTTCTCCACCATGTCCATATCAGGTCC
The DNA here is from genome assembly GCA_934408705.1 of uncultured Blautia sp. Lineage (GTDB taxonomy): Bacteria > Bacillota > Clostridia > Lachnospirales > Lachnospiraceae > Blautia_A. Next base: position 20,059 of record CAKRVL010000023.1, read on the forward strand.
CTTGGGAGTCATCGGAACATTGATCATCTCAATGCCGAAGAATTCAGTAATTTTAAAGTGACGATCATATCCAGGTACCGGACAGAGGAATTTTACCTTGTCAAGCTTGCACCACGGAGTATTTCCCATTACACCCTGAGTCATGGAACGGGCAATACTGTCGAACATAACATTCAGGCTTGAGTTTCCATAAATAATAATATGCTCCGGATCTACCTCGGACATTTCTCCAAGAAGACGCTTTGCTTCCGGAATACCGTCAATCACACCATAGTTACGGCAATCAACTCCTGTTTCGCATTTCAGGTTAGAATCGCCCTTCAGAACATCCATCATTTCCATGGAAAGATCCAGCTGTGCATTACTTGGCTTTCCTCTTGACATATCAAGGGCAAGTCCCTGTGCTTTGATCTCTTCAAATTCCTTGTCCAGCTCTTTCTTCAGTGCCAGAAGCTCTTCATGATTCATTTCGGTATATTTTTTCATAATTCCTCCTTTGGCATACGCCCTTTTGGTGTTTCCTCCTCGTATATCTTTTCCATTTTAGTATGCTAAATTGTCGCTTGTCAAGTGTTTTACCCTATTTTTGTAACTTTCCCTATATTAACTGCAAAACTGGAAATTGACGCATATCTTCTTTTCTGCTATCATGAACAATAATATGATTAAAACCACTATACAAAATTCTATATAAAACGAGGTAAATAAAAATTATGTGGATTGCAAATGACTGGAAAGAATATGAAGTAATCGATACTTCCTGTGGAGAAAAGCTGGAGCGATGGGGAAAATATCTTCTCGTTCGTCCCGACCCGCAGGTAATCTGGGATACCCCGAAGAGAGAGCCGGGATGGCGCAAAATGAACGCTCATTATCACCGCAGCTCTAAAGGCGGCGGAGAATGGGAATTTTTCGATCTGCCACAGCAGTGGGATCTTCATTATAAGGATCTGACCTTCCATCTGAAACCATTCAGCTTCAAGCATACCGGTCTTTTCCCGGAGCAGGCAGTAAACTGGGACTGGTTTGGAGATAAGATCCGTAATGCTGGCAGACCAGTTAAGGTTCTGAACCTTTTCGCCTACACAGGTGGTGCTACTCTGGCTGCAGCTGCTGCCGGCGCTTCAGTCACACATGTGGATGCCTCCAAGGGTATGGTCACATGGGCCAAGGAAAATGCTGCTGCCAGCGGACTTTCTGATGCTCCCATCCGCTGGCTGGTGGATGACTGTGTGAAGTTCGTAGAACGTGAGATCCGCCGTGGCAATCACTATGATGCAATCATCATGGATCCGCCTTCCTATGGAAGAGGACCCAAAGGTGAAATCTGGAAAATCGAGGATGCCATCCATCCCCTTGTGAAGCTTTGTACACAGATTCTCAGTGATGATCCGCTGTTTTTCCTGATCAACTCCTACACCACCGGACTGGCTCCTGCTGTGCTGACTTACATGCTGGCAACAGAAATGAAGAAATACGGTGGTCACGTAGATTCCCAGGAAATCGGTCTTCCGGTGAAGTCCAATGGTCTGGTGTTGCCTTGCGGTGCTTCCGGACGCTGGGAAGCGAAATAATTTAGCCAGATAATTTATATATTTCCTATTGAATCATGTCTTTTTTCGAACTATAATCACAGTAAAAAGGAGCGTGATTCATATGTCAGAAAAGACTGCCAACAATGATTTGCCTTACACCTGTACCTCCGCCTACGACCGTGAAGCGTGTAAGGGATGTGTCTGTTCCACATGCTATGAACAGGAATTTTGTGACAGGTGCAGTTCCTGTACCCAGCTTTCTCGTAAGAAAGAGCATTGTAATGCTTATGAGGGAGCTTATAATTATTAAACTGCAGAAATTAGAAGCGGGAATACAGCTCCTATCTCGGAGTTATATTCCCGCTTTTATTATAATTTTAAATCAACAACCGGCCTTCGCAGCCTTCTCCTTCTGTCTTTCATCCCACAGCTGATCTGCTCTCTCTTTCCAACAAGCTGCATATTTATCACATTTGCCGCAAAGGTGCTCTGCACTCTCCGGTGACTGGAGATCTGTAGATTTCGCACCGGTCTCTGCAACTAACTTACGCAGGATTTCCGGATTTTCCAGCATCGGACATGGACGAAGCATATTCTCATTAAATGGCTGGTTGTCATGATAAGCCTGGAAAATCGGGCTCTTCAGTGCATCCAGAAGAGAAGTATCCTTAATATTGCAGTTTGAATAATGGATGAATACACAAGGCTCCACATCACCATTTGCATTAATATGCAGATAATGTCTTCCTCCTGCAATACATCCGTGAACGAACTCGGCATCGTTCTGGAAATCCAGTGTAAAGAGTGCTTTTGTGCTTCTGAATTTACGGATTGCACGATACATTTCTTCTCGCTGGTCCGGTGTAAGAAGAAGCTCCGGTGAAGCGTCATTTCCAACCGGCATATAATGGAAGAACCATGCAAATAATGCACCACATTCAATCAGCTTATCGAAATATGCCTCACTGCTTACGCTATCCACATTCATACCTGTGTAGCAGGTAGAAACACCAAATGGAAGTCCTCTGTCCTTTAACAGCTTCATTGCATGCATAACCTTCTGATAAATACCTTCTCCACGACGTCCGTCATTGGCCTCTTCAGAGCCCTCCAGACTGAATGCGGGCACAAAGTTCTTTACTCTCAAAATCTCATCACAGAATTCCTCATCAAAAAGGGTTCCGTTTGAGAAGGAAAGGAATTCACAGTCCGGATGCATTTCACAGATTTTGATCAGATCTTTCTTACGTACAGTAGGTTCTCCACCTGTATAAATATACATATAAACGCCAAGCTCTTTACCCTGTCTGATAATGGAATCAATTGTTTCAAGATCAAGATTCAGCTTGTGACCATACTCTGCTGCCCAGCATCCTGTACAATGCAGATTACAGGCACTTGTAGGATCCAGAAGAATTGCCCACGGAACATTACAGTTATGTTCAGCTGCAACCTCTTCCTGTCTTGCACTTCCCTTTAAGCTGGCATTTACAATAAAGTTCTGGAAAAATACTTTACGTACACCCGGATCCAGCTGATACAGATTCATGATCAATTTATACCAGTTGCTGTTTGTATCCTGGATTGCATTACGAATGGCATCCCTTTGGCTTTTATACCAATCCTGCGGAGTGAATCTATCTACCAGCTCCATCAGCTTCGGAATGTTTGTTTCCGGATCTTTCTCCAGATAATCTAATGCTTTTGTTACTGCACCTTCCATAGCTGCCTGTTTTGCCTTGTCAATCAGTTTCATAATGCTCCTCCTTTATCTTTCTGTTCCATAATTCTATTATTTATATATTTGTAATGTGGCTGATATATGCCGCAAATTACATTCCTGCGTTATAGTTTCTCATTCAAAGCTCTCTGAACTCATTCTCCCATACTACATTCTCATTCTCACGTATTTTTACAGTGTAAATAACCACACATAATTTCAGTATTCCCTCCAGTAAGAATGCGGCTCCGGTAAAAATAGCCGTCAGCCTTGCTCCGCCTGCCGGATCAATAAGTAAAAGCATTCCGAATACACCGGTAGCGATAGCAATAATCAAAACTGCCCACCACAGATGCAGCCCAAACTTCTTTGCTTCTACTGACATCTGAATCCTTAGCAAAGCATCTGCCAGAATAAGAAGTCCGAAAATCACAAAAATCAGTCTTAGAATAGTTTCTCTTCGAATCAGGATCAGAATTCCAACCGCAATCATAAGAATCCCAAAGCCAAAATCGAACTGAAATGCCAGGCAGTAAAAATCTCTGGAAAAATATCCGATTATCTTGATAATTCCATCTGCGATAAATAAAATTCCCGCAAGTACACAGATCATCTTCATTGCCCTTTCAGGAGCAACCATCAGAAAAACTCCCAATGCACAGAAAATAACTGCCATCACAATATATCCATTACGTGCTATTTTCAATGTTCCTGACGAATTCATACAGATTCTCCCTTCTGTCATCCTTCTTTTCATATTTCTGATTATAATGAGACCAGCTTCAAAAAGAAACGGACAAAAAAAGGACTATGTCCAAAATTCAGACATAATCCCATATTTGTCTAAATGCAGTGCGCATTTACATAATTTTCAACATATTTGGTTTCACACCAGCTGCTTTCTCCAATGTTTTTTCAAATGTATCCCCATACAGATTCCGAAGTCTGCCGGCATATTCTGTAAGATCATAAGACATTCTGTGATCCATCCAGTTCAGAACCACGCCACACATTACACACTTAAAAAAATGCATGAGAATTTTCATATCTTCTTTCTCCAGGATCTCTCTCTGGAAATTATGTTCTACATACTGATTGACAATATATTCACACATTTTATCAAGAGCTTTGGTAAAAGTCTCCCTCTGTACAGAGCAATATATATGAAGCATTGCCTTCTTTTTCTCTCCCATAAGACTGACCAAGACCTCCAGACACTCCAGTACAGAATCCACTTTCACCTGACTTTCAAAAACACGGTCTACTTCCCGCAGCAGAGCATACTCTACTACGTCAGAGATATCTTTGAAATGGTAATAGAATGTATTTCGATTCACTCCACACCGCTCTACAATGTCTTTCACCGTGATTTTCGCCAACGGTCTCTCATTCAGCAGTTCAAATAATGTTTTGATAATAATTTCTTTTGTAAAACCAGACATTTCCTCACCTATTGTCATTTGAAATATGGCCGGTTTCCACTCTTTCTTATGCAATATTCCGGCTTGTTAGATTATTATCATTCGATTATGCCACAAACCAGTTTAAAATGCAAGTACAGTAAATAGTCCTTAATTACATTATTTCCCACTGTTCTCATACTCTACCAGTTTCTGAAGCCGCTTCATCTCCTCAGATACATCCCTGACCGCGCCATAAAACATCTTGTGTCCATCCTGCTCTCTCAGGAAAAATGCCTTAATGTTTATCCATATATACTGACCATCTTCTCTCCTTCGACGCACAACACCCTCTGCACCTTCAGCCAGTCTCAAAAAGGATCTCTGGAAAATATTCTTCATTTTATTTCTGTCTTCAGGATATATTCTCTCCAGAACCTGAATGTTCTCCGCCAGATCTACCGGGTCCTGTCCGATCAGCAGGCAGTATTTATCATTTACCTGCTGCAGCTCCACATTATCTCCATATACATCATAAATGGCAATCGGCCCAAGAATATTGTTCAGTATACTATCACTGGCCAATTCAGACTGGAACAATTCTTTAAAGCGTATATGCTCGATCTTACGCGCCTGAATGCCGCGATAGTCCACTTTGTTCTCGTCTAAAAGAAGTTCTTTTACTTCCTCAACCGGCAACGGCTTATAGAAGAAATAGCCCTGACCATAAATACACCCCATATTCAACAGATAATTGATCTGATCTTCTGTCTCAACACCTTCTGCAATCATGCGAAGTCCCATAATATTAGCCATTCTGGTAACAGCCTCAAGAATTCCCATTCCCTTACCTCTGGTATTTTCATCCATTTTCAGGAACTTCATGTCGATTTTCAGAACATCTACATTTACATCCTTCAGCATATTCAGAGAAGAATATCCGCTTCCAAAATCATCCATCAGAACGGTGAAGCCAGCATTTCGCAAGGCCTCTGCCACATCAGTGATCACCTTATATTCTTCTACATAAGCACTTTCTGTAATCTCAAGTTCCACATATTCCGGTGGAAGCTCATATTTTTGAACCAGATCTTTGAAATGCTCTACTACATCAATTGCATAAATATCCACGCTGGACACATTAACAGAAATAGGGATCACCTTATGCCCGCTTTTTATCCAATCCTTAAGCGTCCGGCATACCTGCTCCCATACCTTCTTATCCAGTTCTGTGACTAATCCGTTACTTTCCATTACAGGTATGAAATATCCCGGTGCCACAATCCCCTTGGTAGGATGCTTCCAGCGCACCAGGGATTCCAGTCCTACGATCTTACCTGTATTCAGATTACACTTAGGCTGGAGATAATAAATAAATTCATCCCGTTCCAATCCTGCCTGTACCTCTGCAAGAAGTACATGATTATTCTCCAGGCGGGTTTTCATATCCGAACTATAATATGCAGAGCGTACTGCATAATTTCCCTTAACAGTCTCCTGTGCAAGGATCGCACGATCATACATCTGGGAAGCGCTAAGCCATATATCATCAATTACATACAATCCAAAGGCAGGGAGAAATCCGGTATGTCCGCCATATGCACGCACAAATCCTGTAATACGTCGTTTCAGATTTTCAAGAATTTCCTCATCATTTGGCAGAACGATCACAAAATCATCTCCACCCATATAGCCGGCGATTCCGCCAAACTCCTGGCGCATTTTATTAAGGTGAGCTCCAATTTCTCCCAGAAGTCTGTCACCTGCAACCTGACCATACCATTCGTTGAAAAGCTTAAAATGTTCAATATCAATGGCTGCCAGGCAGTATTTCCCTGCCGTAGCATCATTTACTCTGAGAAAAGCCTCTGTCTGCGTAAAAAAAGGTACTCTGGCGAATAAACCTGTAAGCTTATTTTTCTCGGCCTGGCGAGAGTTTTTCTTCTCCAGAATATCCTTCTTCATATTTACAAAACGGCAAAGATTATCCATGTCTTCTTCGCAAATGTCCCTGGTTAGGATCACATGGCAATTCTGTGCTCCCGGCCACTCAATCTCTCCGGCGTTGATCTTCAGCCATTTCCCCTGATCTTCATTATAAAACATATCTGTCTTACGCTTCTTATGAGTCAAAGGACAATTACGGCAGGGCTGCTCTCTTCCCCGAAACTTCTCATAACAGATTTCACCAGGCTCGAAATTCGAGAATTTCTTCGCCAAAGCTTTACTCATGTACTGAATTCTGTATTCTCCATCTACTATGTATGTAATTGTCTCCGTATTTTTCTCCCTTTTCATATACGACTCTCTTCCGTCTAAAATAATATCCCCATTTTTATTCATTATAATGCATTCTTATTCAATTCGCAACACAACAATCTTCGAAACTTTTTTCTGATTTATTGTTCTACTTTTGACAATATTGTTGCATTTAGCGTGGCTTTCTTTTACACTCATATTTATCGGACAGGTACGTTTTTACACGATGCAATGTATCCATAAGCTTACGTACAATATTTTCATAAGAATATCTTAAGATTTTACCCCTTTCATCTTAAATTTTGTCTGATACCTTATATATTACAAGGGAGGTGAAAAGAAAATGGCAACAATTCTTGTATGTGATGATGATAAAGATATTGTAGAAGCCATCAGCATTTATCTGGAACAGGAAGGTCACCAGATTCTAAAGGCTTACGATGGACAACAGGCACTTTGGGTTTTACAGAAAAATGAGGTAGATCTGTTGATCATCGACGTAATGATGCCGAAGCTGGATGGCATCAGGGCAACTTTGAAAATCAGGGAGGAGCATTCTCTTCCTATTATCATTCTTTCAGCAAAGTCCGAGGATGCAGATAAAATTCTTGGATTGAATGTTGGAGCTGACGATTACGTAACCAAGCCCTTTAGTCCTTTAGAGCTGATTGCCAGGGTTCGTTCCCAGCTTCGAAGATATACCCAGCTGGGTGCAGCGGTTTCCTGTGAAAGTCAGCATATTTATACAACCGGCGGGCTGACGGTAAATGACGTTCAGAAAGAAGTTCAGGTGGATGGCGAAACCCTGAGGCTTACGCCAATTGAATATAATATTCTGCTTCTTCTCATAAAGAATCAAGGCCGGGTATTTTCCATCAATCAAATTTATGAAAATATCTGGAATGAAGAAGCAATTGCGGCAGATAACACAATTGCCGTGCATATCCGGCATATCCGGGAAAAGATTGAAATCAATCCCAAGGAGCCAAGGTATTTAAAAGTTGTCTGGGGACTTGGGTATAAAATTGAAAAGCTTTGATTAAAAGTATTTGAAAGATTCGCTATTGAATATACCAAATGGCGTTACCAATACGATAAGCAGCACATTATCAAGAAAGGGGTTAATCATATGGAAAAGAAAAAATGGCACCGCAGCCCTGGTATCAAAGGGCTTTTGCTCCTATTGCAATATATTTTTCTGGGAGCTGTAATCTTCTCAGGTTTATTTTTAATTACCTCTTTGGCACATGGTCTGAGGCTTTCTGATTCCGGGAAAGATTATCTGGATTCCACGGCATTTGCCAATACCCTCTACGACGCAGCCTTTGACGTGATGCACGGAATTTCTGGTACATTTCCCTATACTAACGTATCCTGGAAAGGCCTTGCCCAAAATGAAGCTTCCCAGTCAGCTGACAAAAATGCCTCATCTGAGGCTCGCGCTTCTTTAAATCAGACATCTGCATCCCAAGTAGTTGATCTTAATGAAATTGCCAACGATGAAGAAATCTCTTTTCAAAACACCTCCGGTCTGGCCTATTCAGTTTCAGACCTGGAAAAATGGGCGCAGGATTTTGATACCTCCAGTGGAAATCCCATTGTGATCTGCCACCAGGCTTCTTTCTCTGCCGACGAATCACTTTCCCGGCACTATTACTATGTTGATGATTTTTTGAAAAAAATTGACAGCGGAGAACTGGATTTTTCTGTGGATATGGAGTATTACGGATTCAGTGACTCTGCAACTGAAATAGCATCCTACGATGAAAATCTCAAACAGCTTATCGAAGACATCAAAGACGACATGCAATATGGTGTAATGGATGATCTTTCCGGCATTCAGATCACATCCGGGAACGGCAAAGTGCTCTATGATTCCATCTCCCTCTATGATGGATATTATGAACCAACAGAGGCTTATCCGCCCCAAGGCGCAGACAGCATTCTGGATGTTCTAAATTCCAATGCCAAATGGAACGACCGCATAGATGAGGCTTTCGAATCTCTTTACAGCCTTCTTTCCAGAACTGACTTTTATATCCAGCAGGAGCAGATTCTGAAAAATTATTCCCAGGGTCACTCCAACATGAGTTACATTTACATTAACGAGGATGACGGACAGGTTATTTCCAATGACAGCGAGCTGGAAGCCCAGCTGGGCTATACCTTGGAACGCAGTGTAACACACGCTGATTCAGCCATAGAAAATCCTACAGCTGACAATATGGGGGGCACCATTGATTATTGCACAAAACTGACAGATCTTTTAAAATCTATAAATGGTATTTCCTATGTTCTTATCCAATATCAACCAGATGGATTTACCAGCAACCTGGCAGGGCTCAGGAAATACAATACTTTCCCCGGAAACAATGCTACCTGCGACTCCTGGAAGGAGGTGGCAAACTCCCTGCTGCCAGCAGTAAACAGCAATTTCATCTTTGCAGCCTATGTGGATCAGACATTTCCTGTTTCCGATACCTTTTTTGCCGACAAAACATTTTTTGAAAACTATTCCAGCTATCAGAAGCCGGTATTTCTTTTCTTCCTGCTGTGCAGCTTTCTTTTCCTGGCTGCGTTTGTATGGCTAACAGCAATTGCCGGAAGAAAAAACAGTGACCAAAAGCTGCACCTTTGCTTTTTTGACCGCTGGCCAACCGAGCTTTCTGCAGGACTGATTCTGCTTGCATGGTTTCCCGTCCTGGTACTCTTTTTACAATGCCTGTCCTTTGCAGACTATCAGATTGACAGACTGCGTGCCACATCGCTCCTTGATGTGAGTCTGTTGCTGACGCTTATGATTCTGGGGCTTTACACTTTATTCTGGTTCCAGATTGGCTACCTTAGCCTGGTACGGCGGATCAAGGCAAAGCAGCTCTGGAAAAACAGCATCCTGCGCCGTCTTCTTGTCCTGACCTCCAGACTGATTCATTCAGCCAGTCACAAGCTTCACGCCCTTGCTGATCTCTACTCCAGAAACACTGCTGCCAGACTGAAAGCAACCTTCGCTTTTCTTTGCTTTCTTTTCATCAAATATATAATCTGCGGTCCCTTACTTGGCAGCATGCAGCTATTCTTTTTCTTCAGCTGTCTGGCTGATCTTTTGATACTGCTATATGTTATTACAAAAGCCTGCAGCAGAGAACAGATCATAAAAGGACTGAGAGAAATTTCCAATGGAAACCTGCAATATAAAATTCCTCTGGAACGGCTTTGGGGCGATAATAAACATATTGCAGAATATATTAATAACATTGGAAGCGGTCTTGACGCAGCTGTAGAAAACAGTGTGAAAAATGAGCGGATGAAAACCGAGCTGATCACCAACGTTTCCCACGATCTGAAGACCCCGCTGACTTCCATTATCAGCTACATTGATCTTCTGAAACGTGAGAATTTTACAGATCCTAAGGTTCTGGAATATCTGGATATTCTGGAAGCCAAGGCAGCCCGGCTGAAGGTACTCACAGAGGATGTGGTAGAAGCCTCCAAGGCCAGCACCGGAAATCTGACACTGAATATGAATAATCTTGATTTCGTAGAAATGCTCCATCAGGTAATTGGAGAGTTCGAGGAGCGTTTCGAAGAACACCATCTTACCATGATAGTACATTTTCCAGATGAGCCTTCTGTAATCCATGCGGATGGTCAGCGGCTGTGGCGTATATTGGAAAATATTTTCGGAAATGTAACAAAATATGCCATGGAAGACACCCGGGTTTACGCGGAAGTAATGAACGCCCACGGTCAGGTGGTTTTCACCCTGAAAAATATTTCCGCCCAGCCGTTAAATTTCGCTGCCGAGGAACTTACCGAGCGTTTCGTCCGCGGTGACGTAGCCCGTGGCACCGAGGGAAGCGGGCTTGGACTTAGCATTGCTAAAAATCTTACTGAGCTCCAGGGCGGCAAATTCCAGCTTTACCTGGATGGGGATTTATTCAAAGTGACTATCACCTTCCAGGCGCAGAATTCCAAGTGCACTGACGCAGAAGTCCCCGCTCAGCCCAAGCCGGAAGCGAGATGATTTTTATCATATGTAGCTATAAAATAGGGTAGAGGGAAAATAAATATTTTCGCCCCTCCCATTGAACCGTACGTCAGACTGTCTAACAATTAAGAAAAATGCTATAATAAAACTACCAAATACAGTATCGTAGGGGGATTCGCTATGGCAT
>CAKRVL010000024.1 GCA_934408705.1 uncultured Blautia sp.
TACTACATCTGTCAGGGGATTGATACAAAGGTACCTGCGCTTGCTGAGTTCTATGTAGTGAAGGACACAGACGGGAACTGGAAAATTGATGGCGCTGCCCATGAGGATAGCGACGAGATAACGAAATATGAAGTTTCTCTGCGACAGGATGATGATGTGAAGGAGCTGAAGGCTAAGGTACAGAAGCTGTACCAGGATGCACAATCAGCAGATCCGGCACTTGCTACATTCCTGGAAGGACTTGGGGATGATGCTACAGGATCTACAGAGACAGCAGATGGAACTACACTGGTAGTCACAGAGGACTGTAATGTCCGTGCAGAAGCCAGCAGTGATGCAGATGTGTTAGGCGGTCTTGCCGCAGGCACTGAAGTGGTCAAGAAGGGCGAGAGCGGTGACTGGATCCAGATTGAATATGAAGGCGCGGAAGCATATGTTCATAGCAGTCTTCTTGAAGAGAAAACTGAATAAGGGTGAAACAGAGACTGCTGTGGAATTGGCAGCTCTGAAAGAGAGGATGTGACTTGTTTAGGTTGCATCCTTTTTGCTTTTTCTAAATAGACATGTCGCCGGTCAGTGCTGCTAATCCAGCCTCAGGTACCACTGACCGGAATCGGTCTGATCATGGGAAGGGATTCGCTGCTTGGTATGATGCGTGCATATATGAGCGATTGAGAAAATCAGAACTCCCCGTAGGAAGCTCCGTTCTCTAGTGTGATTCCTTTGGAAGCTGCCAGTTCGCTGATAGTAACCAGCTGGTAGCCTTCCTGAAGGAGCTGTGGAATGAAAATTTCGGCAGCGTCCACAGATTCCTTGAAGATATCATGCATTAAAACAATTTGCCCGTCGCAGGCATTATCCATTACGTTCTGAACAGTAGAATCCACATTCTGGGTTTCCCAGTCAAGAGTATCCAGGGACCAAAGGATTAATGGTCTTGCAGCAATCGAGGCAACTGTATCATTATAAGCCCCATAGGGCGGGCGCACTACAGTAGCTATATGGCCGGTAAGATCCTGAATCAGCCGATCGGTACGGGAGAGCTGGCTGCTGATATCATCAGCAGAAAGAGTGGTGAGATCCGGATGATCGTAAGTATGATTTCCAAGCTCACATCCAAGCTCCTCCATTCGTTTTACCGGTTCCTGGAAGTATTCTACTTCCTTACCAGAGAGGAAAAAGGTAGCTTTTGCATTATTAGCTTCCAGACAATCAAGAAGGCGGTCAGTGAAATCACTGGGGCCATCGTCAAAGGTGAGAGCAATCATTCCCTTTGGCTCTGGAGTTGGTGTAACTTCTGCAGATGAAATATCAGCTTCTGCAGGCGATGCCAGAGCATCGGCCGCAGAAGCTGTTTGTTTGTCTGTAGTGGGAGCGGGCTCAGGCTCAGGATCAGCTGCTTCAGTATTCATATAGAATACCAGCTCTTTATCTGAACTGTTATCTGCTTCTGTGGGTTCACCCTGCTGTGCTCCGTCAGCGCCAAAATGATAAACCTCTTTATTAATAGTAATATCGCCGGTCTGAAGAACTCCATCTGCATTGAGATAATATCGGCTTCCCTCAAGCTCAAGCCATCCGGTCTGCATAACACCCTTATCGTTAAAATAATATCGGTGTCCATCTGTATCTGTGAGCCAGCCCTTGTAACCTTCTCCGTTTATCATAAAGTACCAGTTGCTGTCCACTGGTGTCCAGACACCCTGGGAAGCCTCTGGAGAAGCTTCAAAGGAAGTATCCGCAGTCTCTGTGCCAGAGTCAGGTTCCGGTGAAGGGGTATCAACGGGAGTGTCTGTCGGAAGAAGCTCTTCCGGCATGTCCGCATTATCTGTATCCGTATTTTCAGCTGCCGCACCACCGGATTGAATCTGTGAATCATCTGTATTTCCGGCTACGAACATATCCGGGGTCTGACTGTCTGTGATCGGTGAACGGGAAGCGGAAGACTGTGTAAAAGAAACTCCGCATGCAAGACACATCAGAACAGCAGCTGTCATTAATCCCTTGTTCGTCCGTGATTTATGGCCAGGCATATAATTCCTCCTTTATGTAACGATTTCATGATGTCAGAGGTGGTGGCCTCAAAAACTTCATTAAATCTGATCAAATGTCAAGCGGACTATAAATGTCCGCCTGATTTCTTTCTAATCATACAATATATGACAGAAAAAAACAAGACCAGCTTATTTTTATGGTAGATTTGCGTAACATCAATAAGTTAAGGCAAACTGATTATAGTTTACATGATAATTGTGCAACTTGCTTATTTTAGCCTGAATAATTCACAGAAAATCGGGAAATGTCCGTTTGAAATTCTTAAAGGATTCTGCTATATTAAATAAAGATGACCATAATAAAAAGCAGATACAAAAGCTTTTACAGTTTGATGCTTCTTATCCGTTACAAGGGATGAGAGCAGGAAAGAAGAGGATACGGTTGCGTAAAAAATCCCATATACTGGTAGCAAGATACCTGGCAGATCAGATGCCTGCAACTAAGAGTCTGCAGTCCCATAGAAAGGCTTTCTGTGTTGGAAGTATTCTTCCTGATATTAAGCCATCATTTCTTACGAAGAAGCATGAGTATTTCGGTACCTTTGAAGAAATTCAGGGGAAGATGAGAGCTCTTATTGACAGTGATCCGAAGAAAAGCAAGGAACGTGTTTACTGGCGCAGATTTGGCGAAGTGATACATTATATGGCAGATTATTTTACTTTTCCACATAATAAGAATTTTACCGGAAATCTGTATGAGCATAATAAATATGAGAAGCATCTTAAGAACCAGCTGAAGCGTTACATCGAGAGCGGTGCCGCTGGAAAGATGGCAGTTACCCCTATGGAGTTCGGAAGCTTTCAGGAGCTTATCGCATATATCGGGGCTGCTCATGAGAGATATCTTCTTAAGGAGCGTAATATAGCAGAGGATATTCAGTATATTCTCAGTGTTTGTACACAGGTTATTCATGGAATCCTGCAGTTAGCTGCCAAGCGGCTGGGCAGGGAGTATGTTCTGAATTTTGCTGCATAGTTAAAGACCAGCGTCGGCAGGGCACAGAGTACAGTTGACTGGATTCTGTGGCTGCGGGGCTGGTTTTTTTATGTAATAGGAAATTACTCCGTAATTTTCCTATTACACAAAAAACGCTCCGCGAGGATGCGACCAGATGCTGTCTGCTAAAGCAGACAGCATCTGGCGCGCAAAGCGCAATAAGTCCCTCAAAGATTGAGAAATTTAGGGAGCTTGAAGCGGACTTGTCCGCTTTATTCTAAAAATTTACGAAAAAATATCCGGATATTTTGAGGATGGTTGATTTAGAAAAGCGAGTATGCTACAATAATGCATGTTAATATTTTGAACGAATTGTGTTGCTGTTCATATAGTACACAGTTAAACAAGTTGTTTTTGAGGTAAAATCGCATACCTTTATATAGGGGAGTAAAGGGATGTTCATAGATAGAAGGGAGCATCTTTTAAATATGAAGAACAAATATCTGACAAAATGTTTATGTATCACCATGGCAGCGGCTGTGTCTATAGCCGGACCAGTCAGCGCATTTGCCGCAGATGAGACAGCCTTGTCAGGAGCGGAAGCAGCTGCACCAGAAGAAGCAGCCAAGACTTCATCAGAATCTGTACAGATACCGGCACCGACAGAGGCAGTTCAGACGCCAGTGGAGACTCCGTCAGAGCCTGCACCGGTACCGTCAGAGCCTGAACAGACGCCCGCTGAACCGACAGAGGCGCCGTCAGAGCCTACGCCGGTACCATCAGAACCTACACAGACTCCGGTACCATCAGAGCCGGCACAGACACCATCTGTTACGCCTACAGTGACTCCTGCTGACAGTACACCTACTGTAACACCTGAGCCTGGCGGAACTGTAGAGCCGGCTGAGACTCCATCTGTTACACCTACAGTGACACCGGAGCCAGACGAGAATCCGTCTGCGACACCTACGGTGACACCGGAACTGACAGCAGAGAGCCAGCAGAAAGTAAATGCGCTGATTAAAGACATTGATAAAACCTTCGCTGGTAAATTTAATAAAAAAAAGATCAAAAAAATTAAGACTCTGAGAAAGACCTACAACAGCTTTTCTGATCAGGAGAAGGCGGCTGTTACCAATTATAAGCTGCTTACTGACATGGAGAAGACAGTCAGTCTTATGTCGGCTACAGCAGATGATAAGGATGCAGATAAGCTTGAAAAAAATACCACACAGATCATTAACGGAACTCCGGTTTATTATGCGTCTAATCTGCATGCAGGCAAGGAGTTTTATCTGAACAGTCTGCAGGAGAATTATCAGCTTTCTTTTTCTGATGATTTTGCAGATATCATGGATCAGATCGAGGCGGAATATAAGGAAAAGAATCAGCTGTCAGATGTTTCTGATACAAACGGCGGAGTAACCACCTCAGCAGATTCCCTTCTTGTGCGCAACTGGCAGGATATCCTTGCTGTATATGTGTATGAGCAGAGCCTTTTAGGAGCAACCTCTTTTACATTAGATTCCTCCTGTAAGGATGAGCTTGCTGCTATTTTTGCCAGGATGAATCCGATCGTAAGAGATGAGAATGATGCCAGCAGGGTTACATATGGGAATTATCATATTAACCAGTATATTAAGGAGAATAAGATTCCTAAGGATGAGAGAGGAATTCTTAAGAAATACCTGGAGACAGACTGTAAGCTTCTCTGCGCTACGGTTACAGCAGCCAGGGGCTTTGTAAGACAGAGCGTGGGAGATGATGTTTCAGAAGAGCGTGTGAATGTGATCACAGCAGCCTATTCACTTGTTGGTAAGGTTGGCTATTTCTGGGGTGGAAAGTCTACTGTGATCGGTATGGATCCCAGCTGGGGAGCTGTGCAGCAGGTGACAGCAGAGGGAAGTCAGAGCACAGGAACCATGCGCGCCTATGGTCTTGATTGCAGTGGGTTTGTTACCTGGGCGGTGATTAATGGATATGAGAACCAGGCTATGATCGCAGCTGTAGGAAGCGGAACCTCAGATCAGTGGGGCAGAGCCAATGTGGTAAGTGAGGCAGATGCCCAGCCGGGAGATCTTGTTTTCCAGAGGGGACCTGAGGCAGGAAGTGCTAACCATGTAGGTATTATCTGTGGTAAGACAGATGCCGGAGACTGGATCGTAGTTCATTGCTCATCAGGTAAGAATGGTGTGACGGTAGGAGAGGCCTACAGTGCAAGCTTCCGTTATATCCGCCAGCCATCCTTCTATCCGAACGCACAGCAGGTAGCACAGATGAAACAGAGTGGTGAGGCGATAGCCAATACCCAGTTTATTACAGGAATTGATGTATCTAATAATCTTCAGGAGCTGATCAATGCAAATCTGGTTGCGACAGGAGATCTGGATACAGTTACCATAGATCCTTCTGGTGACGGAACTGTTTCACCGGGAAGCCTTTATGTGGCAAATAGTCTTCAGGAGCTGTTTGCCGCCGGACAGAATGTAAGTGTATTTAGCCAGATGACATATGGAGTTGCTGCAGAAATGGAGCCTGGCAGCAGTCATAGCGCAGCAGGATCAGATAAAAAGAAGGAAGCAGACTTTACAGACCTTATGGTTACCAACTCACTTCAGGAGCTTTTGTCTGCATCAATTGGAATCCAGTAACGTAAAAGTGCTTCCACACCCATAGCGGGCGGGAAGCACTTTTGGTATACAAACCAGAGCTAAGAGATACATAAATGGATGATGCTCCGGAGGATTACCGATTGATACCGGATAATACATCTTCAATCCACTTGTCTGTATTATAGTTATCATCGAAGAATTTAACGATCACTCCGTAAGGTTCCTTTTCGTTGGAAAAAGCATTTGCCTCGTCAGTATCTACATGCATGGCAAGGCGGTAGCCCCAGTCTACACGGACCACTACGTCAGCGTAGATCAGTGCCCGGCCATAGCTTTTGGTAAGAACGAAGACCTCATCATTATCTTTTACCTTAAGGGTGACAGCGTCCGCAGGAGTCATATGGATATGACGTTTGGCAACGATCACGCCGTGATCTATAGTGAGTGCGCCCTTAGGACCAATCAGAGTACAGCCAGGAGAACCGGCAGTGTCACCGGACTGACGTATAACGCCGGGAAGCCCGATCTTGCGGGTGTCGGTAAGGGATAGCTCGATCTGGGTTTCCTTACGGAATGGTCCAAGAATAGCCATATTCTCATATTCTCCTTTAGGCCCTCTTACTGTAAGGCGCTCCTGACAGAGATATTGTCCTGGCTGGCTTAATTCCTTTATGTAATGAAGCTGGGCATCTTCGCCAAAGAGAAAATGAAAATCTGTCTGGGAAATATGGATATGGCGTGCTGAGGTTTCGATAGGGATTTTGCTACTCATGGAAATTCCTCCGATGTAAAAATTTCAAACAAAAACAGAAGTCAGCAAATTGGTGCGCTGGCACTGCAATATATAAAGTTTAATATTAATGAGAAAAAATATCAAGCCTTTTTTACAGGTGCGGATATGGGAGCGTATAAAATGAAGAAGCATACAGAGAGTGGTTTTACTTTTGATATCCTGGAGGATCACGCTGTAGTAACAGAAATTGAAGGGGATCCCCAGATCGTGGAAATTCCCGGGCAGATAGATGGTGTTTCCGTAACAGAGCTGGGAGAATACTTGTTTTCGGGGAAAAGCTGCCAGGTTATCAGGATTCCTTCAGGTGTGAGGAAAATAGGACGCTACGGCTTCTACAATTGCCGTGATCTGGAGCAGATATGGTTTTCCAGTGATTTTACCGATCTTGGAAGCGGGGCTTTTACAGGGTGCCATAGAATCCGTAGCCTGGAGGTTCAGATGAACAGTGAACAATCTGGGCTGAAAGAAATTCTTTCAGAGGTGGGTGAGGAGCTTAAGGTGCATCTCTACGGGAAAGTGGAGGCTATGCTCTGGTTTCCGGAATATTATGAAGAGGGTGTGGAGAATACTCCTGCCAGAATACTGATGACAGAGATACATGGAAGCGGCCTTTATTACCGGAACTGTTTTCAGGGAAAAGTATTTAGCTTTCTGGAATACGATAAGCGTTTTGAGATGGCAAGAGCACAGGAAGCTTCGGACTTTTTGCGGGAAATGGTTTATGGCAGACTCCATTGGCCTACAGGCCTGACAGGTCAGGCGAAGATACAGTATGAGCATTACCTGAAAGAGCATATGGAGCAGATTGCCTCGGACTTTATCAGACAGAAAAGAGGAGAGGAGCTGGAATGGCTTCTTAATACTTATCCGCTGACGGCAGGGCAGAAAGATCTGTTTTCGGGACTTGTAGGTCTTGCAGATACAGTGAAGTCACCTGAAATTTTAAGTATGCTTATGGAATATCAGAGGGTGCATTTTCCATCAAAAAGGAGAAGCTTTGATCTATGAATGATTATAATGTGAATCCTGTTCATGATGCACAGGAACGGGCAATGGTGGCTGATGGTATCTGCCGGGATATTTTATCCGGTGCCAGGAATCAGCTATATCTGAATATGAGATTTATGGACTGCGCACTTTCTTCTCTTGTATTCCAGGGGGATATGGGAGTTCATCCTGTGGGAACGGACGGGCTGGTGTTATATTATCAGCCTGAGGAGCTGATGGAGCTATTCAGACGAAGCAGGGAGAGGGTGAACCGGATTTATCTTCACAGCCTTTTGCATTGTATTTTTCTTCATTGTTTTCCGGAATATGATAGTGAAGGGAAAGTGGCGGTGGATGTACAGTGCTGGAATCTTGCCTGTGACATTACTGTGGAGAATATTATTGACAGCCTTTATTTGAAATGTGTGCATCAGCCGGCTTCTATGGTGAAGCGTCAGGCTATGCAGCTGATCCTGGAAGAGGGAAAGGTGCTTACTGCCCAGAGGGTTTACAGGAAACTGAGAAAGCTGCATCTGCCAGAGTACCGGATGCAGGAGCTACGCAGGGAGTTCGCACAGGATGACCACAGTAAGTGGTATGATAATCATCCAAACAGCCCTCAGATGTCTCAGCAAAAAAAGAATTGGGACGATATCCGGAACAGGATGCAGACAGAGATGGAGACATTTTCCAAGGAAGCAGGAGAAGGCGGAGAGACGCTTGTAGAGCAGCTGCGCGCTCAGAACCGGAACAGATATGACTATAAGGAATTTTTGCGAAAATTTTCAGTTCTGAAGGAAGAAATGAAAGTAGATATGGACACTTTCGATTATATATTTTACAATTATGGAATGAATCTGTATGGCAATATGCCGCTGATCGAGCCTCTGGAAACGAAGGAGGAGCGGAAGGTGGAGGATTTTGTGATCGTCATCGATACCTCCATGTCCTGTAAAGGGGAACTGGTACAGAAGTTTCTCGAGGAGACTTACAGTGTACTAAGTGAATCAGAAAGCTTTTTCAGGCGTATCCATGTGCATATTATTCAGTGTGATGAGAAAATACAGTCAGATGTGATCATCGAAAATGCTGCTCAGTTAAAAGAATATATGTGCCATTTCGTCGTAAAAGGCGGCGGAGGTACTGATTTTCGTCCGGCTTTTTCTTATGTGGAGCAGCTTCAGCGGGCAAAAAGGTTTACCAGGCTCAGGGGGCTGATCTATTTTACAGATGGATACGGAATCTATCCTGCGAAAATGCCCCCTTATGAAACTGCATTTGTGTTTATGAAGGAGGAATATCAGGATATAGATGTACCGCCATGGGCGATCAAGCTGATTATTGACGAGGAGACATTATGAATATTAAACGAGCTAAGGAAGAGATACACAACACGATAGAAGCTTATCTTTTAAAAAATGAATACGGGGAATATGAGATTCCGGTTGTGGCTCAGCGCCCTGTTCTTCTTATTGGAGCACCTGGAATCGGTAAGACTCAGATTATGGAGCAGATATCCAGAGAGTGCAAGGTGGGGCTGGTATCTTATACCATTACTCATCATACCAGGCAGAGTGCCATTGGCCTGCCTTTTATTTCGAAGAAAGAATTTGATGGAAAAGAGATGGCTGTTACGGAATACACCATGAGTGAGATCGTAGCCTCCATTTATGATAAAATTCAGGAATCCGGGCTTAGGGAGGGAATCCTGTTTATTGATGAGATTAACTGTGTGTCCGAGACATTGGCGCCTGCCATGCTGCAGTTTCTTCAGTGTAAAACATTCGGAAGTCATAAGATTCCGGAGGGGTGGCTGATCGTAGCGGCTGGAAATCCACCGGAGTATAACAAATCTGTCAGGGAATTTGATGTGGTCACTATGGACCGTGTGAAGAAGCTTCTGGTAGAGCCGGATTTTGATGCATGGAGAGAATATGCTTATACCAGAGGAATCCATCCGGCAGTGATTTCATATCTGAATACAAGACCTTCTAATTTTTACAAGATGGAGAGCACTGTGGACGGCAGGAATTTTGCTACTCCCCGAGGCTGGGAGGATTTATCCAGGCTGATCCAGGTATATGAGAAGCTGGATAAGACGGTTGACCGGGAGGTTGTAAGCCAATATATACAGCATCCGCAGATTGCAAGGGATTTTGCTAATTATCTGGAGCTTTTCTATAAATATCGTACAGATTACCAGATTGAAGAGGTGCTGAAGGGGCATATTGATGATATTCTTGTGAAAAAAGCATCACACGCATCCTTTGATGAGAAACTGAGTGTTACAGGACTTCTTTTATCCAGATTAAACAAGACGTTTGCTAAGATACGGACAGAGGAAGAGAAGCTCGCCGGCATTTTTGATGTTTTAAAGGAGGCAAAGGAGCCTCTTATGGGTGCCCAGAAGGATCAGCCGGTGGTTTACCTGGAAGACGTGAAGAATCACTTTGGGGCAGACACAGAGGCGAAGAAGAAAGCAGGTCTTTTATCCAGGGAAGAGCTTCATCTTGAACGGCAGATATTTGATGTTCTGGAGAAGTATATAACAGATCTGAAAAAAGAGAACATTCAGGATGGAAAGATAGCTTTTTCTCTTTTGCGAGACTGGTTTAATGGAGAAAAACAGATTTACGATAATGACTTTGACCAGGCATCCGGACAGCTGGAATACGCATTTGATTTTATGGAGAGTGCTTTTGCGGGGGGACAGGAGCTGGTAGTCTTTATTACGGAGCTGAATACCAGCAGTCCGGCAGTTTCCTTCCTTCAGGAATATTCATGTGAAAGGTATTATCGTTATAACAAGGATCTTTTATTCCGTGAAAATACCAGAGATATTCTGGAGCGGATCCGGCAACTGGGATAAGGAGGCTGAATGAAAAGAAGAAAACCCTGGAAATTACTTTTTATATTTCTGTTTGTGACAGTGGTTTCCCTGGGAATCTATGTGTATCAGCAGCAATATGAGCACTCAGATCTGTTGGCGAGGTTAGGAGAGGGAATCCTCGATAATGCGCCGGGGATATTTTCCGGAGAGCCTAAGGAGGTCCGGGAGCTGCGGAAAAGGGAGATTGCTGACGGAGATTCGGAGAAATTACGTCAGGAATACTATTTCAGTCTTCTGAATGAGGAGGAACAACGTGGATACAGGGAAATGCTGGAGGGAATCAAAGCAAGGAAGAAGGAGTTTTACCTCACGATTTATGATGACGATACAGTGAACCGGGTTTATCACGCGGTGCTAATGGATCATCCGGAGCTGTTCTGGGTACATAACCGGAAGCAGGTATATAAAACTACTTTTTCAAATACTAATTACTGCGTGTTTGCTCCGGGATATAGTTATACGGATGAAGAAATGCAGGAAATCCAGACAGCTGCGGATAAAGCCTGTGAGGAGGTAAGCTCGTTGGTGCCGGAGGGAGCCGATGCTTATGAAAAGGCAAAGGTTGTTTATACCTATCTGATCGATACCGCCCAATATCAGGAGTCAGAAGATGATCAGAGTATGGCAGGGATCTTTTGGAGAGGGCAGGCTGTTTGTGCAGGATATGCAGGCGCTGCTCAATATTTGCTGGAATATCTTGGCGTTCCCTGTATTTATGTGGAGGGTACGACAGTAGGAAGCGCAGAGGGACATGCCTGGAACATTGTTGAGTTGAATGGGGATTATTATTATTTCGATGCCACTAACGGAGATCAGCCGGAATTTCTGGAGGGAGATGCAGTTCAGCTTGCAGAACATAAGACAATCATATATGATTATCTGTGTCCTTTTCCCTCAGAGTATGAGATGACCTATACTCCTTCTAAGGAGTTTGCGGTTCCGGAATGTACCGCTACAGCTATGAATTTTTATGTTTTAAACCAGGGCTGCTTTGACAGCTACGACTATCAGGAGCTTCTGGCGTATTGCCAGATGCGGCTGGATAACCGGGCTGCAGTAGTACGGTTTAAGTTTTCTGATCAGGAGGCTTTTGACCAGGCGAAGGCTGAGTGGATTAACGGAGATGCAATACAGGAGGCTGCCAGATATTATATGACCTTGTATGGCTTGAACCAGGTGGAGTATCATTACGGGATTTTAGAAAATATGAAAACAATCTATTATATGTTTTAGGCGTTTGAAAGGAGGAAAAAATGGTTGATATTTTAAAAAACATTATGAATATTGCAGCCAGAGTTCGTGACATGCAGCTTGCAGGCACCTTATCCATGGCTTTGTTTGGAATTGTACTTGTGTTCGGAATCATGAATTGTGTTCTGGGATACCGTCTTCTCAGATTTTGGATGATGATCTTTGGATTTCTTATGGGAGCAGGTGTGGGGCTATTCGCAGTCTATCAGATCGGACTTGGTGAAAAACTGTACTATGCAGTGGGAATGATTGGCGCAGGATTGATTCTTGCAATCCTTTCCTTTGCAGTATTTAAGGCTGGTATTTTTATTATGGGTGCCGGGATCGGACTGACACTAACAGTATATATTGTACACCCCACCACTTCTTTTAGCTTTTTTATCTGCCTGCTGGCAGGTGTGGGACTTGGAATGCTTGCGCTTCGCTATGAGCGGGAAGTAATCATTGTGGGAACCAGTGTTCTGGGCGGTATTTTAAGTGGATTTGCTACAGCTAAGCTGTCAAAGATGGATGAGATTCCTTTTGGGATTATTTTTTCTGTGGGTTTTGCGCTTATAGGAATGCTGATTCAGTTTGCCCTTAATAAGCCGAAGGATGATGAGGATGATGCAGATGATGAGGAAGAAGAGAATCGTTTCGGGAATTCCCAAGAAGCAATGAGAGCGTCAAGGGAGCAGCGCAGAAAACGTCTGGAAGAGTATGATCAAGACGAGGATGACAGCCGTGATCCGGATGATGACCTCTCTGACGCAGATGATGACGAAATCGATGAGATCCTTGATGAGTATGGTGTGGATGAGGACGAAGTAATCGAGGAATATCTGGAAGATTACTATGGCGAGAACAAGAAGTCTGATAAGAACAATAAAAACGCTAAGAATAATAAGAATGTTAAGAATAATAAAAAACGAAGCGCCAGTCCTTACCAGAATAATAAAAACAGAAAATGATCAGCAGTAAATAATAAGCTGATAAAGAAAAATGCAGCTGGTTTTAAAGTGTTAATATTGTTATAAAAACAATAAGCTTTAAAATCAACTGCATTTTATTATATTTTGAAAAAACTAAAACTCAATTTCCTTCAGATATCTTGCCAATGCGTCCTGCCAGGTAGGAAGAGGAGTAAAACCGTTTTCTGCCAGTTTTTTCTTATCCAGACGACTGTTAAAAGGACGCGCTGCCTTGGAAACACCATACTGGGCAGTAGTAACAGGAAGAACCGTCACCTTATCCTCGGAATATTCTGTGTGACCAAGCTCTACGGCCTGACGGAAGATCTCTTTTGTGAAGTCATACCAGCTGATATAACCTCCCTCGTTGGTTGCGTGGTAGTAACCATACTTGTCTGTAAGAATCATATCTACCATCAGACGGGCAAGGTCGTAGGTATAGGTCGGAGTACCGATCTGATCATTGACAACCTTTAAAGTATCGTGGGTTTTGGCAACGTTTAACATTGTTTTAATAAAGTTCTTGCCGTTTTTGCCGAATACCCAGGCAATGCGGATGATAAAGAACTTGTCAACATTGTTATAAACTGCAAGCTCGCCGTCAAGCTTTGTCTGGCCGTAGACGTTAAGGGGCTTATATGCTTTGCAGTCTGGCTCCCATGGAGTGGTACCCTGGCCATCAAATACATAGTCTGTGGAAAGATACATCATTTTGATGCCAAGCTTTTTGCAGACCTTTGCAATATTTTCGGTTCCAAGTACATTTACTTTGCGGACGATTTCCTGTTTGTCCTCATCCTCGGCTGCATCTACAGCTGTCCAGGCTGCACAGTGAACCACGCCGTCCACACCAGCCTCAGTGATAGCTTTTTCCACAGCTGCAGCATCTGTGATATCAACAGAAACATAAGGCATTGTGGTAACTGCAGTTCCGTCTTGGATTCCGCTATACAAAGGGGCGAGGTCAGAGCCTACCCCTTCATATCCGCGTTTATTAAGCTCGTTCATTACATCATGGCCAAGCTGACCGGCCACACCTGTTACAAACAGTTTCATATTTGTCAGCCCTCCTTAGCGGTTGCCGTACATTTTCTCGTAATAATTCTGATACTCTCCGGAAATAATGGTCTCCCACCACTCCTTATTATCAAGATACCACTGGATGGTCTTCTTGATGCCGTCAGCAAATTTTGTCTCCGGCAGCCAGCCAAGCTCGTTGTGGATCTTGGTTGGATCGATTGCATAACGCATATCATGGCCCTTACGGTCTGCTACATAAGTGATCAGACTTTCCGGTTTGCCAAGCTCCTTGCAGATGATCTTAACGATATCAATGTTTGTCATCTCGTTATGTCCACCTACATTATAAACCTCACCAACACGTCCGTTGTGGATGATCAGGTCGATGGCACGGCAGTGATCTTCAACATACAGCCAGTCACGAACGTTCTCACCTTTTCCATAAACCGGAAGTGGTTTGTCATTTAAGGCATTGGCAATCATAAGCGGAATCAGTTTTTCCGGGAAATGATACGGACCGTAGTTGTTGGAGCAACGGCTGATGGATACAGGCAGACCATAGGTTCTGTGGTAAGCAAGTACCAGAAGGTCAGCAGAAGCCTTGGAAGAGCTGTATGGGCTGCTTGTGTGGATTGGAGTCTCCTCTGTGAAGAACAGATCCGGTCTGTCAAGTGGCAGATCTCCGTAAACCTCATCTGTGGAAACCTGATGGTAACGTTTGATTCCGTATTTACGGCAGGCATCCATGAGAACAGCGGTTCCGATGATGTTAGTATTCAGGAAAACCTCCGGATTCTCAATGGAACGGTCAACATGGCTCTCGGCTGCGAAGTTAACAACGATGTCTGGATGCTCCTCCTCGAAAAGCTTGTAAACAGCCTCGCGGTCTGTAATGCTTTCTTTTACGAAACGGAAGTTAGGGTTATCCATAACCGGTGCAAGTGTGGAAAGGTTACCTGCATAGGTAAGGCAGTCCAGACACACGATACGATAATCAGGATATTTTTTTAACATGTGAAAAATAAAGTTGCTTCCGATAAATCCGGCACCGCCGGTAACGATAATATTCATTATATAAATTCTCCTTTGATTTTATTATTATATGTGGAGCTGCTATCAGTGCAGTACATCCATATATTTGCCATCCAGTACATCCTTCAGATACTGACCATACTGATTCTTCTTAAGTACGTTGTAAACTTCCATTACATCGTCTTTGGAAATCCAGCCGTTTAAGTAAGCAATCTCTTCAAGGCAGGCGATTTTACGATGCTGATGAGTCTCAACAGTTTTTACAAAGTTAGTAGCATCTACAAGGCTCTCATGTGTACCTGTATCAAGCCAGGTGAAGCCCTGTCCAAGAAGTTCTACGTTTAACTGGCCTTTTTCCAGATAAATACGGTTCAGGTCAGTGATCTCCAGCTCACCGCGGGCACTTGGTGCCAGGTTTTTCGCATATTCAACAACTTTATTGTCATAGAAATAAAGTCCTGTTACACAGTAGTTGCTCTTCGGATGCTCTGGTTTCTCTTCGATAGAGATTGCTTTTCCCTCCTGGTCGAACTCAACAATACCAAAACGCTCCGGATCGTCTACATAGTAACCGAATACAGTAGCGCCTTTGCCGGAGCTTGCATTCTCAACAGCAGCCTTCAGACGTTTCTTAAGACCATGTCCTGCAAAAATATTGTCACCAAGAACCATGGCAACTGTATCGTTTCCAATGAACTCCTCACCGATGATAAAGGCCTGTGCAAGTCCGTCAGGGCTTGGCTG
Source organism: uncultured Blautia sp. (assembly GCA_934408705.1). GTDB lineage: Bacteria > Bacillota > Clostridia > Lachnospirales > Lachnospiraceae > Blautia_A. The sequence goes on from CAKRVL010000024.1 coordinate 15,271, forward strand.
AACAGCGTAGGTGAGAGAAACACCGAACTGATGTCCGTCGCCAAGAAGCTCCTTAAAACGTGGAGTATCCTGTGGAGTGGAAATGATCAGGATATCACGGATCCCTGCGCTCATAAGAACAGACATGGGATAGTAGATCATAGGCTTATCATAAATTGGTAAGAGCTGTTTGGAAGTAACCATTGTTAACGGGTAAAGTCTGGTACCGGATCCACCGGCTAAAATAATTCCTTTCATAAAATATCATTCTCCTTTGTTGGATTTGTGTCAGGAGCATTATATAGTCGTTCGTAAGCCCTGACTTGTGCCTGTAAGTGTATTATAAAAGGTGACCTTACGTCACCTTCAAGAACTTTTTTACAATTATTTTAAATTTGTTACTTTTTCACAAAGAAATACACCTGCATCCTTGGTAATATGGAAGCCATTTTCTGTTTTTTTCTTTACAAGGGCACGGAAATCCTTGTAACGGTCCGGCAGATACTGATTCTGATTGCCATGACAGGAGAGAATGTAGGAAATCAGAGGCTCGGCATCTGTGACGATCAGCTCATCTTCATAAGAGCTCCATGTAATCTGCTGAAAATATGGGGAAAGAATGTCTGTGCCGTTTTCCCGTCCAAATCGTTCATACAGCTTATCAGCAGAAAGTGCAATACGTTCATCAAAGGACTGGACCAGAAGGCTGACCTCCCGCATATGCCTGGACCCATAGGTGCTGCAAAGAAAACGTCCGCCGGGCTTCAGTATTTTCGTTACATTCCGGCAGACTTTGCCAATATCTTCACAATAAAACAATACATGGTTGGCAATCACAAGATCGAAGGTTCCAAGCCGTGGGGGAATGGCGTGACAGTCAAATGCTTTAAAAGAAAAGCGGGGATCATTTCCTCCGATTGCTCGTCTGGCGTCACGAAGCATTCCCTCAGAAATGTCGGAAAGGGTAATGTGTATGTTGTCAGGAAGCTTTGAAAGGTTCTGAGTCCAGAGAGCACCATCACCGCAGCCAAGCTCCAGAATATTCATGCCATCCCGGATCTGGCACTGTCCATAAAGCCAGGGAAACCAGCCCTCCTGATTGACAGAATAGAGGCTGTGCAGATTGATCCTGGAAGAAATATTAGAAGCGTTCTGATACTGGTTTTTGAGACTTTTTTCCATAACAGTCAGGTGGATCAGATCCAGCATACGGCTCCAGTCTACAGAGTGCTCTTCAGAAATAGCCTGCGCTGTATCCTTAAGGGTTTTCTCCACAAGCTGCATCTGTTCAATACGGTCCTGAACCAGCTTCAGCTGTACGTTCAGAGCGTTCAGCATAAAATGGCTGTCCGGATCCTCAATGGTCATTTCCCGGATATCCTCCAGAGAAAAGCCAAGATATTTCAAAAGCAGGATCTGCTGAAGCCGGGCAAAGTCTGTATCTGTATAAAATCTTGCGCCAGAGTCGGACACAAGAGAAGGATTTAGAATATCGTGCTGGTCATAATAGCGGATGGTCCGTAAGGTCACTCCGGCCATCCGGGCAAATTCACCAGAAGAGTAGTAGCCGTCCTTTTTCAAAGAATACCTCCATTGTGAATGAAATTCATTTTACTCATATCATTATTATAGAAAAAAAATGTCCCGGGTGCAATGGGAAAGTTAAAGTGTCTGTGTCAGCTCTTGTCGTAAAGAGGCGAACTCTTTTTCTTGTGCTTTTGGGGGGCGTGTGCTAACCTTTAATCAAGGTCGGAAGACCTTTAATATTCCTAGTTATTGTTTCTGTTAAGGACAGTAGCTATTCTTAGAAACTGGCAGTTCTGTCAGTCTTTTTCCAAAATAAAATGTAAGGAAGAGAAGAAAATGGACAGGAGGTTAATATGAATCTATTTGATTTTACCTACTGCGGAAACTATAACCGGCAGATCCAGAAGCTGGCCAGGGTAGCACCGGAAAAGTGGAGTTTTGGAGAATCCGGGGATAATGGAATCCTGAAGGGGTATCTTGAAAATACATTCCGCAGACTGTATGAAGAAGGAAAGGTGACAGAGGAAAAGGAATACGCTCTTTTTCATACAGGACTCTTTAATCAGTATTATCAGCCGATTTATGCTTATTTTGTGCCAAATATAGTGCCGGACAGACAGAAATGGTATCTGGAAGGATTTTATACAGACTACTCACTTTTAAAAATTAAAATCACAGACCTGCCACCCAGAGCATCCTATGTGGAAAATCCTTCGGATCTGGTATTTGATACCAAGCTGCCGGTGGTGCCTCAGTATGAACATATTTTTGATGATGAGGATAATGTGCAACGACTGCCTGCGGCGGTGCGTGAAAGTGGCATGCGTGTGCAGCTTTTCGACGGGGCATTACAGCAGACCAGACGTATCCTGGAATCGGATTACAAGGCTGCGATTCCTCAGTATTATAATCATTCCATTCAGCTTTTGATTCCAATCTGTCTGCAGAATCCAGGAATCCCTGATCTTGCGCTTGCCTGTATGAAAACTCCTGATGGGACAAAGTATCTGGGGCGGACCTGCCTGACACTAAGAATGGCATACCATAATGCCCGGCTGCTGGCACGGCTTGACGGAAGCTGGCTGCGAGCGTAAACAAAAAATCATACCTGTTGTGGCTGCTGACAATAACTGTGAAAGAACTGTGACTTTGTAAGGGAAAGTCTGTTCAAAAACAGGAAAATATGTTACAATTTTGAATTATTAAGAAGAGAACACAGGAGAAGTCATGAGAATCGAATTAAAAGATGAAAATCAGGAAGAACCACAGAAAATTGATGAGAATGATATCCGTTATAAGCATGAATCAGATCTGACCAAGAAGGAGAAGCGGGAGCTTGAGCGCATGAAGCTGTCCGGCATGGGACCTATTGGCAAGCTTCAGTATATCTGGGCATATTATAAGCTTCATATGGTAGCAGTTGTGGCAGTGATCGCACTTGCTTTTTTCATAAAAGACTTGTACCACAATTCCAAGATCCATAATGAGCTTACGATTATGGTGATCGACTCTTATGGAAACAGCCAGGAGGAAGCAGAACAGAAGGTACAGGAGACTCTGGGAATCCAGGATGATCCTTATAAGATTGTTACCGTAGATGAAAGCCTTCGTACCGGTGATGACGGAGTGGCGTTGGAGAGCTACAGTCAGATGTCATTTACTACAAAGGTGGCTGCGAAAGCAGTGGATGTACTTGTTGGTCCCCAGAAGTATATAGATGGATTTGAACATAAAGATGAGTATTTCATGGATCTGACAGAGCTTTTGCCAGAAGAGGTTTACCAGGCATTCGGAGAGCAGGATGATAAATATAGCATTACTATTAACTCAGATAAGCTGGCAGAAGAGTTTGAATTATATTACCAGCCTGTCAGAATCGGAATCATATCCAATTCTGAGAATGCAGACAATGCTGTGAAATGGCTGACAAAGCTGGCTGAAGAATTGGAGTAAAGAGAGAAAGAGGGAGCGTGTAAAAAGAGACACGTTCCCTCTTTTAAGGTTTTACTAGCTGTGCTGAAGTGTCCTTATCCTATAATTTTTTTAAATAATGTTTTTCAATAAAAGAGAGCACTCCATAAAGGATCATGGCAATCACACATAAAATTACAATGGACATCAATACCCAGGTAAGCTTGAAGAAGTGAAAACACATTCTGAAAGAAATAAGTCAGTAGAATTAAAAAAATTAGTTGGATATTTGGAAAAAATGAGGTATGCTAAACGGCAGAAGTAATTCTAATGATAATAGGAGCTAAGATATATGAAGGTTTTGCTGGCCGGAAATACCGGTTATGTGACAATGGAATTTGTGGAGGAAGCATTTCCTGAATGTCAGGTGATGGTGCTGGGAAATAAAATGCTGAAGACAGTGCGAAGAAAAGGTATTATTTCCAGACCATTTCCGGAATCAGAAAAGGAACTGGGGGATATTTTCAGAACCTATGAATTTGAGGCTGTGGTTTATTTTTCTAATTATCTGACCTTTCACGGAGCGTTAGAAGGAGAAGTGGAAAATCTTCGCAAGATTCTGCAATATTGCAGAAAAGGACAGGAAAGCCATTTTCTCTATGTAACAGGGCCGGAAGGAATGTTCGATGTGCCTACCGGAAAGACTTTGCTGGTAGAGAATGCAGAAGATGTGTGCAGACGTTATGCGAAGCTGTATGACCTGAGGGTAAAAATATTGCGGACGCCTTATTTGTGCTCTGGGATTTATAAGAAAGATTTTTTTTATCGGATTTTTGAAGCTGCAGGGGAGAATCAGAAGCTGTTTTTTCAGGAGGCACCAGAGCAGAATGCTTATTTTTTATATCCCATGGATCTTGCAGAGCTGATGTACAAGCTTTATGATAACTGGAATGATGAGGAAGAGGTTCTGAACGTGCCGGATGTATTTGGCATCCATTTTCAGGAGATGACGGAAAATCTGAAAAAAATTCTTTCTCCGGTTTCCATTGTATATAAAAGCAGTGCTGTAACAGAAAGAATCAAAGAAGATGATAAACAGATCCGCATAAATTATAACTGGTTTCCGAAGATTTCTATATTGGAACATATTTCAGAAATGTATGAAGAATATAAAGAAAATACCCAAAATAACGGTGAAAAAATGAACCGGCTTGCCAGTTTCTGGAATCGCAATAATAAAATTCTACGGATATTTGAGTTTGTGATCTGCTTTTGGGGATTTGAGTTATTGCAGCGTCTTTTGGGAAATCAGGCCCAGTTTGAAATGATCGACCTGCGGCTTGTGTTTATCGTTTTATTTGGAAGTCTTTACGGATTGGAATATGGAATTGCGGGAGCTGCAGCAGAAGGTGTGTCTTTGCTCCTGGCATATGAAAGTCAGGGAACAAAGTGGTATACCCTTTTTTATGAGCCTGCCAACTGGATTCCTTTCATTTTTTATTTTGCGACAGGTGCCGTATGCGGTTATGTGCGTATGAAAAATAAAGAAAATCAGGAATTTTTCTTTGAGAAGAATAAGCTGATCCGGGGAAAATACCTTTTTATCCAGGAATTGTATCAGGAAGCTCTTCAGGATAAAAGAAACTACAAAAAACAGATTCTGGGAAGCAAGGACAGTTTTGGTAAAATCTTTGATATTACCAGGAAACTGGATATTGTACAGCCGCAGGAGCTGTTTATTGAGACCATGCACATTATGGAAGAGGTTCTGGAGAATGAGAGCTTTGCTTTTTATTCCCTTAGCCAGAAAAACGGCTACGGCAGACTGGAAGCTACATCACCCAAGGCACAGGGAATGTACAAGGCTTCCATTAAATTAAGTGCGTATACCCTTGCAATGGAGACTCTGGAAAAGGGGCAGGTATGGGCAAACCGGGAATTTGTAAGCGGTTATCCTATGTATATGGCTGGTATCCATCGGGATGGGGAACTGGTAATGCTTATCTGCATTCAGGAAGCAGGGAATGAGCAGCTGACGTTATATTATATGAATCTGTTTCAGATCTTATGCGGTCTGGTAGAAACATCACTTTTACGTGCCATTGAATATCAGGAGGCCACAGAATACAAGAAATATGTGGAAAAGACAAGAATCCTGAAACCGGAATATTTTGAAAAAAGCCTGGAGCTTCAGCATTCCATGCGTGAGCAGAAGATGGCTTCCTACGTTCTTCTGAAACTGAAATTTACGAATATGACTGTGGAAGAGGCAGATGAGGCATTGGATGGCTGTATCAGAGAAAATGATGTACGCGGTATTTCTTCAGAGGGAGAATTGTATCTGATTCTTACACAGGCAGACGACAAGGCATTGCCGCTTATTCTGAAACGTCTGGAAAGAAAAGGGTTTGAGGGCAAAGTAATTGATTCCCCGGATAAAAAAGAGCCGGCAGGAGAGAAAACATGATAAAAATCGCAATTGGACTGATTGCTCTTATGGTACATATGGTAATCTGCATACTGATCTGGTTTGGAATATGTACCGGTCTTTTGAAAGTAAAGATGTATATGCTGCCGCTTGCTTTATTTGTACCGGTATGGGGACCTTTATGTGTACTGCTGATCCATTTTCAGATTTTTTTAGGGGCGGCTCAGGTGAAAAAAGTAGGGATAGAAAAGCTTAAAGTCAATGAGGAAATCTATAAAAATATGTTTCAGACAAGAGAGGAAAACGACAAGGATGTAGTTCCTTTAGAAGAGGCACTTCTTCTGAATGATCCTGTAAAACGACGGGAACTGATTATGAACATTCTGAACGATGATCCGGGGGAATATGTAGAATTATTAAAGCAGGCACGTATGAATGAGGATGTGGAGGTGGTTCACTATGCGATCACAGCCATGGTGGAGCTGTCTAAAGAATATGACTACAGACTGCAGAAAATTGAGAAGAAATATATGGATGCACCGGATGATCCTGCTGTTTTGGAAGAATACTGTGGCTTTCTGAGAGAGTATCTGAGTCAGGGATTCACGGAGAAGCAGATGGAACAGATCCAGAGAAAACAGTATACGCAGCTTTTGTTAAAGCAGCTTGGGCAAAAGGTAAATCTTCACACCTGCGTATGTCTGATGGAAAATCTTATGGTACAAGGTGACTTTGTACTGGCAGAAAAAACACTGAAAATAATGGATCAGAACTGGCACAGAAGTGAAGAATACTGGATCTGGAAAATCAGATATCTGGCAGAGCGGAAAATGGGAAGTGAAATAAAAGAAAGTTTAAAAGCCCTGAAAGAGGAACACATTTATCTTTCCTCAAAGGGAAAGGAGGCACTGGAATTTTGGCTGATTGGATAAAAAAGATTAAAAATTTTCAATTTAAAGGAATTCTGGTGATCCTGGGCTGTTTTTTGTTTATAGGAGCAATTTTGTTTGCGGAACGTTCCGGTTTGTCCTATCGGGAAAGCGCAAAAACCCTAAGTTATCTGAATACAGATAAGCTGGTTACGAAAAAGGAGGCGGTGAAGGATTTAAAATCCACTTGCCTTGTCCTTATGGATACGAACCAGGAGAATAGCACCATGGCATGGACTCAGTTTGAACAGATCTTTCAGGATATGAAAGTGGGGGTGGATCTGATAGATGTAAGCTACGAGGGTATTCCTGCGGATCTGTCTGGATATGAGACAGTGGTGGTTCTTTTAAGTAATCTGAACCCTTTAAAAGAAGACGTTTTAAGAATCAGTGACTGGGTAAAAGCAGGCGGCAGCGCCATGTTTGCCCTTACTCTCCAAAAGGATACTTATGTATCGATTATCGAGCAGGAGCTTGGAATTGTATCTTCAGGTTATACCGATACTATGGTGAACAGCATTTATTTTGATAAGGATTTTCTTATCGGAGGAGGACAGACCTATAAGATTACAGATGCCTATGAATCTGCATGGGCAGTGGAATTAAGCCAGCGTGCAAAGGTATATGCCTGGGCAGATGACCCTTCAGGAGTTCCCCTGATCTGGGAAAATGATTATGGGAAGGGAAAATTTGTAGTAGATAATTTTGGACTCTATGAAAAGGCCAGCAGAGGATTTTTTGCCGCATCCTACAGCCTTTTGACAGATGTTGGGGTATATCCGGTGATCAATGGTTCTGTATTTTATCTGGATGATTTTCCATCCCCTGTTCCAAGCGGAGATGGAACTTATGTAAAAAGAGATTATGGAACCAGCATTGCAGAGTTCTATACCAATATCTGGTGGCCAGATATGATCGCCCTTGCAGCAAAACATAACGTGGAATATACAGGAGTTATGATCGAGAATTATGAGGATGACACAGATGGGGAGACCCGGCGTCAGGAGGATGTACAAAGGTTCCAGTATTTTGGAAATATGATCCTGCATCAGGGTGGAGAACTGGGTTATCATGGTTATAATCATCAGCCTCTGAGCCTGTCAAACACAGATTATGGAGGGGTACTTCCATATAATACCTGGACAAGCCTTTCTGCTATGGAAAAAGGGATGAAAGAGCTGATCAATTTTGGAAAGGAAATGTTTCCAGAGACAGAAATGTCTGTCTATGTTCCACCATCGAATGTGCTGTCAGAAGAGGGGAGGGCATTGCTTGGCTCTATGTACCCACAGATCCGCACTATTGCAAGCAGCTATTTCTCAGGTGAATATGCCTATGTTCAGGAATTTGAGGTGGCAGAAGATAAAATTGTAGAGCAGCCTCGTATTATTTCCGGTGCCATCATTGATGATTATATGCAGATGGCAGCTTTGTCTGAGCTGAATATGCATTTTGTGAATACACATTTTATGCATCCGGATGACCTTCTGGATGAGGACAGAGGCGCTGCCCTTGGCTGGGAAAAGCTGAAACAACGTCTGGATGAGTATATGACCTGGATGAATGAAGCCGCTCCGGCACTTCGAAATCTTACAGGCTCTGAGTTATCCGGAGCCATTGAAAGATATAGTGCCCTGACTGTGGAGAAAGAGATCACAGACAACGAAGTACATCTTCATCTGGGGAATTTTTACGACCAGGCATATCTGATGGTGCGACTAAATAAAGGAACCCCGTTGCATGTGACCGGAGGTAAATTAACCCAGGCGGCAGGAAATCTGTATCTGCTGAGTGCAGAGCAGGAAAATGTGACTATTGAGTTTGAATAAATACACGTATTGAAAATGCAGATAAAAGGAGAAAACAGTGAGAATCTGTCTGGTTTTGGAAGGATGTTATCCTTATGTATATGGTGGTGTTTCCACCTGGATGCATCAGTATATTAATCAGATGCAGGAGCATGAATTTGTGCTCTGGGTCATAGGGGCAAATGCAGAAAAAAGGGGAAAATTTGTCTATGAACTTCCAAAGAATGTGGTTGAGGTTTACGAGGTTTTTCTGGATGATGCCCTAAAAGTAAAAGAAAAGGGAAAAATGTCCCATGTTTTTTCAGAAAAAGAATTAAAAAGCTTAAGTGAGCTGATGCAGATGGGAAGACCGGACTGGGAGACTTTGTTTTCCCTGTATCATGACAAACACTTAAATCCTATGGCTTTTTTGAAAAGCGAGACGTTCCTGAATCTTCTTATGAAAATCTGTCAGGAGCAATATCCGTATATTGCGTTTGCAGATGCATTTCATACTATGCGCTCCATGCTTCTTCCCGTACTGTATCTTATGGGAAGTGAGGTTCCAGAGGCAGACGTATATCACGCCATATGTACCGGCTATGGCGGACTTCTGGCCTGTCTTGGGGGTTATGTATACAAAAAAGATGTTCTTCTTACCGAACATGGAATTTATACAAGAGAAAGAGAGGAAGAGATTATTCGTGCCAAATGGGTGGCTTCATCTTTTAAGAAACAATGGATTTCCTTCTTTTATATGCTGTCAGATATGATCTATCAAAGGTCATTTCGTGTAACCAGTCTTTTTACAAATGCGATGCGGACCCAAATCCAGATGGGATGCTCCCCTAAAAAGTGCAGAGTAATTGAAAACGGCATCGATTATGACAGGCTGTCAGGAATTCCCCTGAAAGAGGAAAATGACTGGGTGGATATAGGGGCGGTGGTAAGGCTTGCGCCTATCAAGGATATCAAGACTATGATCTATGCTTTTTTTGAGTTGTCTGCCCATGTGAAAAATGTGCGCCTTCATATTATGGGAGGTGTTGACGATGAGGAATATGCGCAGGAATGCTATGAGCTGGTAAAACAGCTGAGGTTGGAAAATATTATTTTTACGGGGCGGGTGGATATTGTAAAATATATGGAAAAACTGGATTTTACCATTCTTACCAGTATTTCAGAAGGGCAGCCTTTGTCTGTTCTGGAGTCCTTTGCTGCAAGGCGTCCCTGTGTTACCACAGATGTGGGATGCTGCCGGGAACTTCTGGAGGGAAAGGAAGAGGATATGTACGGCAAGGCTGGGTATTACGTACCGCCTATGTACCGTGACGGACTGGCTCTTGCTATGGAGAAGATGTGTGAATCCAGAAGCAGACGGCTTCGCATGGGCCAAAATGGCCAGAATCGTGTAAATGCTTATTATAGGCAGGAGCGTATGATCCGTCTGTATCGGGAGCTGTATGAGGAGGTGATGAAAAAGAATGGCTGGAATCGGATTTGAACTGAAAAAACTGTTTCAGAAATCAGGACTTTTTGCCTCCTTCAGAGCCTACGGATATGCGGGGGTGGTGTGTACCGGTCCTATGCTTCTTGGAATCCTGCTGCTTCTTGGAGTGATGTATCTCTGTGATAAAACAGGAGGCAGCAGGCATAGCCGGGAGCTGCTTGTGTGTATGATCACTTACACTCTTTTGTTTTCCCTGACAGTTACCAGTTTTTTGTCCATGGTAGTGACAAGGTTTATTGCAGATATGTTATATGAGGAAAAATATGACATGATTTTACCTTCTTTCTGGGGATCTTCAGGAATCATGCTGGCAGCTGGGGGGATTATGTACGGGATTTTCCTTGTTTTTTCCGGGGCGGGACTAGTGGATGGTCTTTTGTGTCTGTGGCTTTTTGGAGAGCTGATCGTTACCTGGAATGCAATGAGTTATCTTACTGCAATCAAGGACTACAGAGGAATCCTGCTGTCTTTTACAGCTTCCATTGTGCTTACCTTTTTATCAGGCTGGCTCCTGTTAAGGCTTGGAATTCCCCATGTGGAAGCACTTTTACTTGCAGTTGTGATCGGTTACGGGGTAATGCTTTTGTGGGACGTAATTCTTTTATACCAGTATTTTCCACAGGGAGAAAAGGGCACTTTTCTTTTTCTCAGATGGGTGGATCAGTTTCTGCCCCTTGCATTTACAGGACTTTTTATTAATATTGGTTTGTTTGCTCATCTTGTGATCATGTGGATCGGACCGCTTCAGGTGAAGGTGCAGGGACTTTTTGTGGGTGCGCCCTATCACGATGTGCCTGCTCTTGCAGCGTTTCTTACGATTCTGGTAACTACGGTAAATTTTGTGGTTTCTGTGGAAGTAAATTTTTATCCGAAATACAAAAACTATTACAGTTTATTTAATGATAAAGGCGCTGTGGGGGATATTAAACAGGCAGGAGAAGAAATGAGAAAGGTGTTGAACGTGGAATTAAAATACACGGCCTTAAAGCAGCTTCTTGCTACGGCACTGGCTATTTCTCTGGGCGGAGTGATTCTGGAATACCTGCCCCTTGGTTTTAATGACCTTATGGAAGGATATTTCAGAACTCTTTGTGTAGGCTACGGAATTTATGCAGTGGCAAATACCATGCTTCTATTACTGTTATATTTTACAGATTATAAAGGAGCCCTGACTGCTTCCGGGTGTTTTGCAGGAGGAACTGTGATATTTACGGTAATTTCCCTGTTTTTTCCAAAGGTATATTATGGCTTTGGATTTTTGGCAGGCAGTGCGTTGTTTTTTCTGCTTGCAGTATTTCGCCTGGACTATTACACAAAGCGGCTGCCCTATTATATTTTGAGTGTGCAGCCTGTTGTGATACAGGAGAAAACAGGAAAGTTTTCCAGGCTTGGTTATTTTCTCAGTGAAAAACTGGAAAGGAGTCAGAAAAAGTGAAAAAATATAGAAAACTAGCATGTATTCTTGCCGGGAGTATGATCATTTCCCTGTGCACAGGCTGTATCGGAACGACAGAGACTGTGACTGAAGAGGAGAAGGAGAGTACAGAAGAGTCCCGGAAAGTAAAAAAGGCAGATAGCCAGGAAATCGATCAGGTTCATTTGCGGGATAAAGACAGTCTTTATGAGAACGATGAAGAAACCAGCGTGGTTACCATGTATCTGACTGTTTCAAAAGGGAATTCTTCAGAAAATACAGACCATACCTGGCAGGAAATTAACAGCTATTCCACTTATGATTATGATGAGATGGGAGTAGAACGGTATCAGACAGCTGCACTTTTACAGGTGGGAGATGAGAATGGTCCCGTGGAAGGAATGGTAGGATATGGTGAAAATGTTCCCAATGCCACGGTACAGATCCGTGGACAGACTTCAAGCCGAAATGCCCAGAAAAACTATAAGATCGAACTGAAGAAGAATAAAGGGACTTGGCGCGGGCAGAGAACCATTAATTTGAACAAGCATATGACTGAAGGAATGCGCTTCCGAAATAAGCTTGCGTATGATCTGCTGAAAGGCATTCCGCAGCTGATCAGTCTGAGAACCCAGTTTGTACATTTGTATGTAAAAGACACTACGGACGGTTCTGCTGACAGTGAATTTGAGGATTATGGCCTGTATACACAGGTAGAACAGTTAAATAAGACAGGGTTGAAGAATCACGGGCTGGATTCCAATGGACAGTTGTACAAAATAAACTATTTTGAATTTTACAGAAATGAAGATGTAATAAAGCTTCAGAGTGATCCAACCTATGACAGCGCTGCTTTTGAGGAACTTTTGGAAATCAAAGGAAATACAGATAACAGTAAGCTGATCCAAATGCTGGATGCGGTGAATGACTATAGTATCCCTATTGATAAAATTCTGGAAGACTATTTTGATGAAGAAAATCTCACATATTGGATGGGATTCCAGATATTGATGGAAAATGTGGATACCCAGAATCGAAATATGTATTTGTACAGCCCGCTGAATTCGGATACCTGGTATTTTATCCCTTGGGATAATGATAACTGTCTGATGCGGTCAGAATATAATATGACTGGTTTTAGTGATCATAAAAGCTGGGAATCTGGCATCAGCAACTATTGGGGAAATTTATTATTCCAGAGATGCCTGAAATCAGATCATTTTCGGCAAAAGCTGGATGAAGCGATTCTGGATCTGAAAGAGTATCTCAGTAAGGAGAGAATGAGTACTATGGTCGAAAAGTATAAGGACGTGGTGAAGCCCTATCTTTACGAGATGCCTGATGAGTTTTATGCACCCCTTACCAGCGAACAGTATGATGAGATTGCTGCTGCACTCCCAAAAGAAATAGAACAGAATTATCAGCTGTATGTCGAGAGTCTTAGTAAGCCTATGCCATTTTATATTGGTGTCCCTGAGACTGATGGTAAGAAAATGAAAATAACATGGGATCCTTCGTATTCCTTTGATGCGGAGGATATTACCTATTCTGTGAAAATGGCAAAGGATTATCTGTTCCAGGATGTAATCTATTCACAGGAGGGCCTTCAGATCCCGGAGACTCAGGTTTCCCTTCCAGAAGCTGGTCAGTATTTCATCCGTGTGCGTGCGTTCAATGAAGAAGGAGACGCACAGGATGCCTTTGATTATTATGTTACTGATGAAGGGAAGCATTATGGTATGAGATGTATCTATGTAACAGAGGACGGGCAGATCGAGGAAGACATTTATGAGGAATAAAAGCAGGGAAGCATTTCGAAATGAATGGAAATATCTGATCAGTACCAGTGAAAAAGAAATGCTCACTCTCAGGCTGAAGCCATTTTTGCGGCCGGATCCACATGCAGAGGAGCAGGGATATTATATCCGAAGTCTGTATTTTGATGATTATTGGAACAGTGCTTATGAGGAAAAAGAAGCAGGTGTTCTTATGAGAAAAAAATACAGAATCCGGATTTATAACAATAATGACAAATTTATAAAATTAGAGCGAAAAAAGAAATTTGGCAGCTATATTTACAAAGAAAGTGCACCTCTTACCAGAGCGGAAGTGGAAAAAATCCTGAATGGAGAGTATGAATTTCTTCTTCGCAGCCAGTATCCACTTTGTCAGGAGTTTTATGTTGAGTGTACCTGCAATATGATGCGTCCAAGAACTATTGTGGATTATGACCGGGTACCATGGATCATGGATGAGGGAACGGTGAGGATCACGTTTGATATGGACGTAAGGGCTGCTGTAGGCAGTTATGACATTTTTGACAGCACACTGCCTGCCTTATCGGTTCTGGAACCGGGAAAGCTGGTTATGGAAGTAAAATTCACTCAGATGCTGCCGCAGCTTTTGCGAGATATTCTGCCTCCGCCATCAGCGGAATTTACAGCAGTATCCAAGTATGTACTCTGTTATGAAAAAACGAGATACAGGAATGGCTTTGAGTATTGGTGTGAGACATAAAAAAGAGAAATACAAGATTCAGACGAGAGAAAAGGGAGGATGCATTCATGAGTGTAAAAGATGTGATAAAGAAGTCTGTATTGGAATCAGGAGTGTTTACTCAGTATGATATTCCGGGAATTATTGGTGCTTTGCTCGCAGCCCTTCTTCTGGGTGTACTGATCTATTTGGTGTACAGGAAGTTTTATGCGGGAGTTGTTTTTTCAAGAACATTTGCTGTTACCCTGGTGGGAATGACGGTGCTTACCTGTATGGTGACTTTGGCAATCAGTACGAATGTGGTAATCTCACTTGGTATGGTAGGAGCGTTGTCTATTGTCCGTTTCCGTACAGCAATTAAGGATCCTATGGATCTTTTGTATCTGTTCTGGGCAATCACCACAGGAATCACAGCGGGAGCGGGAATGTATGTCCTGGCGCTTCTTGCAGCTGTGATCATGATCCTGATGATCGTATTGTTTTATCACAAACAGCAGAATGGAAAAATCTATATTGCAGTGATCCATTACACAGGAGATCAGGCGGGAGATGAAGTGATACGCTGCTTTGGAAAAAGAAAATATTTTATCAAATCCAAGACCATGCGAAAAGAAAAAACAGAGATGGCTGTAGAGTTATTCTGCAGGCAAAATGACATGGACTTTATGGAAAAAATCCGTAGTGTAGAAAACGTAGAGGATGTGACTCTGATTCAGTATAATGGAGAATATCACGGATGAAAAAAGTTCTGGCAGTGATGCCGTTGATTCTGATAGTCGTTCTGGCAGCTGGTGCAGGTTATCGGTGGTGGTCTTTGGGAAATGAAAGTAAAAAGCGCTTTCAGAAATCCCGGGAGATTTTTGGAAATCCGCTTATGGGATATGCACCAAGTGCCTGGCATGAGGAAGTACCAGAAGACATTTCCCTTTTGTATATGGATATTACCTGGGCTGAATTGGAACCAGAAGAAGGCGCTTATGCTTGGAATGACATAGAAGAGGAAAACCAGACAAAGAGATGGAAAGAAGAAGGCAGGCACATGATCCTGCGTTTTGTCTGTGACATTCCCGGTGATGAGAAACATATGGATATCCCAAAGTGGCTGTATGAGAAGACAGGGGGAGATGGAACCTGGTATGACGGTGAATATGGAAAAGGATATTCCCCGGATTACAACAATGAGATTTTTATAGAAGAGCATGA
>CAKRVL010000025.1 GCA_934408705.1 uncultured Blautia sp.
GTATATCGCGGAACAGCCGACGCGATTTCCCAGAACATTGATTTTATAGATCAGTATGATCCGGAATACCTTCTGGTTCTCTCCGGCGACCACATTTATAAGATGAATTATGATAAGATGCTTGCTTTCCACAAGGAGAAAAAGGCAGATGCAACTATCGCTGTTATTGAAGTACCGATTAAGGAAGCCAGCCGTTTCGGTATTATGAATACTGACGGAGAGACTGACCGCATCACTGAATTCGTTGAGAAACCACCTGTACCACAGAGCAATCTTGCTTCTATGGGTATTTATATTTTTAACTGGAAGCTTCTTCGCAAGCTCCTTCTTGCAGATATGAAGAATCCGGAATCCAGCCATGATTTTGGTAAGGATATTATCCCTACCCTTCTGAATGATGATAAGAGACTTTTTGCTTATCGTTTCAAGGGCTACTGGAAGGATGTAGGAACCATTGATTCTCTCTGGGAGGCTAATATGGACCTGCTCAGCCCGGATAATGAGCTTGATCTAAGCGATCTCACCTGGAAGATCTATACTGAGGATGTAACTGCACTTCCGCAGTATATCGGCACAGAAGCCAAGATTCAGAACGCTTACATAACTCAGGGCTGTGTGATTGAAGGCGAGGTTACCAATTCGGTTATCTTTACCGGTGCAAGAGTAAGACCTGGTGCCAAGGTAATTGACAGTGTACTTATGCCAGGCGCAATTATTGAAGACGGCGCAGTAGTAGTACGTGCTCTGGTGGCCAATGGCATCACTGTTGGCAAGGGTGCTCTGGTAGGAAGTGCAGACAGTGAGCACATCGAGCTGATTGCGAAACGTGTAAAGGGGGCCGAATAATATGTATAAAGCATTTGGAATTGTAAACTCATCATCAAAAAATATCAGAGTAGAAGGTCTTGAGGACTATCGTCCCATCGGTGCCTTCTCTTTCCTGGGCAGATATCGTGTTATCGACTTCCCGATCTCCAATCTGAGTAACAGTGACATTGACCGTATTCAGGTCTATGTTAAGGAGAAACCACGCACACTGGTTGCTCATCTGGGCACCGGCCGTCATTACAACATTAACTCCAAGAGTGGTAAGCTGCAGATTCTTTTCTCCGATGCAGACCAGAGAAACAATATTTACAATACTGATATTGCTTCTTACTATGAGAATCTGGAGTGCATCGAAGCAATGCATCACGAGTATGTAGTTATCACCCCTGATTATATGGTTTATTCCGCAGATTTTTCCAAGCTCATCGAGCAGCATATCCAGTCTGAAGCTGATATCACTCTGCTCTATCACTCTGTAGATAATGCGAAGGATGCTTATCTGAACTGTAATATTCTGAACCTGAACAAGCAGAAAGGTGTACTTTCTATTGAGCCAAACCATGGAAATGCCAAGAACCGTAACATCTTCATGGACACCTATATTATGAAGAGGAATCTGCTCATTGACCTGATCAAAAAAGCCAGGGCGATTTCTTCCGCTTTTACACTTGCAGATATTATCAACGAGCTTCAGGAGGAGCTTGATGTAAGAGGAATTGCACATCACGGATTCTTCGCTTCCATCACAGACTTCCAGAGCTACTATGATGCGAACATGGAGCTGATCAATATCAAGGCTGCACAGACTCTGTTCAGCCCTGAGTGGCCAATCTTTACACGTACTAACGATTCCTGCCCGACTCATTACTATGAAACTGCAGACATCTGCAATTCCGTTGTTTCTAACGGCAGTCAGATCGAGGGTACTATCGAGAATTCTATTATCGGTCGTGGATGTATCATCCATAAAGGTGCAGTAATCAAGAATAGTGTTGTTCTTGCCGGCACTGAGATTGGTGAGGGCGTTCATGTAGAGAATCAGGTTGTAGACAAGCTTGTTAAGATTAATCATGTAAAAGAAGTTGTTTCTGCAGCCGGACATCCAGGATATATTAAGAGAGGCGACAGAATCTGATCCCGTATTCAAAAAATCCCGTGCGGTATAAATACCGCCGGGATTTTTATTTTTCATATATGTATGATATGAGTGTCAGATTCTCACCTGTTCCAGCAGATCATCTACCTTGCCAGGCTTGCATACGCCGGTAATAGTAAGCTCCAGCTTTACACCGGGAAGCTCCTTAAAGACCAGAGACTCTACTTTCCTGCGAATCACTTCCAACATTTTATCAAAATTATCTCTTGAAATATCGGAGAATACAAGGACAAAGTCATCGCCGGCATATCGCAGTGCATCCCCGCAGCCTTCTACCGCCTCATGGATCACACCTGCCACCTGACGGAGCACATCATCTCCGGTCTGGTGTCCAAAGCTCTCATTGATTCTCTTAAAGTCCTTAATATCAGCCATTGCCAGTGCATCAACATGATCCATCCGACACAGCTTATCTGTATAATAACGCTTATTATAAATTCCGGTAACCCGGTCTATATACATCTTCTCCTTATGGACACGGACAGAATCTATCACTTCTTCCTTAGAGTATCCCTGTGGAATAAAGGAACCCTCCAGCCTGGTCACCAGCTCCAGACAGCATGGTCTGCCATCAATCTCCGCGTACATGGATATCACCTGGAAAAGCTCTCCATCTGTGATCTCAAATTTCATCATCCGTTCCTTAGTGCGCAGGCAGGCAATAGAGGTACAATTACTACAGCCGCTACATTTCCACACATTATAACAATTAAGCTCAGACTCCCAGACTCTGCCATCCCGTTCTACGTGGATTATCTTCCTGGTAACAGGATTCACAAACCGGACCATATCAAAGGTAATGTTCAGATACTGAAGCAATACCCATGCCTCATCTCCCGTAATTCCAAAGCCCTGTGTCTTAAATCTTTCATAAAAGCTGGAAAACTTAGAACTGCTGCTGTGTAACAACGCAGCCTCCTTCGCCACGCTGGCAACCTCATAATCCTCATCAATATCTGTCAGTTTTCCTATGACGCAGGTATACTCATTCTGGTTCTCTGCTCCCCAGATTACCTTGCAATCACAGCGGTAACGCTCTGGCTTATTTCCATCAAGAAGCTGAATGTCACTTACCACATTCGGCGTCTCTCTGGTAGCCTGTCCAATCTTCTTCAGAAGGCGCTCCAGTGAGCCGGGCGCAATCATCCTGGTAAGGATTCCATCCTTCTCCAACGGAGAAAATAAGGGTTCTTTAATTCCTGTTCTCTTCGCCCCTGCCGCATTGACATTCAGAAGAGGCGGGGAAACTGTGTAGGTAAAAATAATTTTATCGGAAACATCCGCCAGAAAGCGGAAACGCTGTCTCTCGCATTCCAGCTGCTGAACAATTCTCTCAGAAGCTTCCAGTTCAAAATCATGGAATTTATTCGCTATGCCAGACACATCAGAATTATCATATCCATCATTGGACTTCAGCCCCATTTCCTTCTTAAGCGCACCGGAAATATCCAGCAGACACTCCAGAAGCAGCGGATTAAACACGCCACACTGTCCCGCAAGAATCATCTCAATAGCCTTCTCATGGGAATATGCAGCCTTATAGCAGCGCACACTGGTAAGCGCATCATATACATCCGCAATAGAAACAGCCTGGGCGGAAATAGGGATTTCCTCTCCCTTCAGACCGTCCGGATAACCACCGCCATCATAACGCTCATGATGCCAGCGGCATATCTCATACGCAGTTTTCACAAGGGGCTCATTCTTCTGCTCGAAGGGAAGCTGTTCCAGCATATTAGCACCTGCCATAGAATGCCCCTTCATAACTGTAAATTCCTCAGCAGTCAGTCTGCCTGGTTTGTTCAAAATCTCGTCTGGAATGGAAATCTTACCAATATCATGCAGCGCTGAAGCTGTACTGATCAGTCCAATCTGTTCCCTGCTTATATTATATGGATTATTCTCCTTCTGTACCAGATGACGCAAAAGCATATCTGTGATCACCTGGATATGGAGAACATGAAGACCACTCTCACCATTACGGAACTCTACGATATGAGAAAGAATGCTGATCATCAGCTTACTACTCTTCTCTCTCTCATATATCTGGTCACTTACAATATTTGTCAGCCGCCGCTGCTTAGCACCCAGCAGAATAGCATTCTCTGAACGGCGGAGTACCATATTTACATCAAAGGGTTTACCAACGAAATCTGTTACACCCAGATCATAGCCTCGCTTAATACAGGCAGGTGAATCCTCAGCTGAAATAATAACCACCGGAATATAGTCTATCCAGTGCTCCTTGTTCATATATGCAAGCACATCAAAACCATCCATCTGCGGCATCACAAGATCCAGAAGCACCAGGGAAATCTCCTCCCCGTGCTCCTGCAGATAGTCCACTGCCTGGACTCCGTCCTTCGCCTGTATAATATCATATTCATCTTCGAGAATTGCTGCCAAAAGATCACGATTCATCTCAGAATCATCTGCAATGAGAATCTTCTGTCTCTGCTGCATTACCACTTTATTCATCTTTACTTCCTCTGCAGGTGTTATATCTGGTGCTGTTTAGTATCTTCTATTTTCCCTTGCAGTCCTGTGTGTAATCCTTATATTGTGGTGGGGATTCATAGTTACCTTTCATGGTCTTCCCGGCAACGTTCTCCCGTAATTTGGGAAAACACTTGCAGATATTGCCTGCGGCCAGTAACTTTACGCAACAGAAGCGTCAAGAGTTTCTAGATATGCAACTACAGTGTAACAGGGTGAATTACTAATGTCAACAACATTCCTCGCAAAAAGTTGCGGTTCATTCCTTGCACATTCCCGCACCATATTTTATAATAGCGTTGCATAATTTTATGTCAGAACAAATTGCGCTTAAATTTCCAGGAGGTTTTTCATGCAAATTACAAGACCTGATTATTATAAAGAATTTTCCTGCATTGCCGGTTCCTGCCCCGACACCTGTTGTGCAGGCTGGCAGATCGTTATTGACGATAAAAGCCTGAAAAAATACCGTCATGTGAAGGGAGCTTTCCGAGGCAGGCTTCATAATGACATTGATTGGAAGGAGCAGGTTTTCCGCCAGTACAACAGACGATGCGCTTTCCTGAACGAAGATAATCTCTGCGACATTTACAGCGAAGCAGGCAAAAGAATGCTGTGCGACACATGCCGTAAATACCCAAGGCACATCGAGGAATTCGAGGGACTTCGAGAATATTCCCTTTCTCTTTCCTGCCCGGAAGCTGCGCGGATCCTTCTTTCCCGCAAAGAAAAAACAGGCTTTCAGACAGCCAAGGTGCCTTCTGAGGCAGAAAGCTATGACGACTTTGATTATATGCTTTTTACAGCGCTTGAGGATACCCGGGATTATTTTCTGGAAATCCTGCAGAACCGCCAGGTTCCCATGCGCCTTCGTATATGGAAATTGCTTGCTGCAGCCAGTGATTTCCAGCTCTGTCTGGACCGGAACGAGCTTTTCAAATGGGAAGAGATCCGGGAACGCCATAAAGCATCCGGCTTCGGAAAAGCTTTTACAGACAAGGTGCAGAAGCATATAAATAAAGATGCTGCCCCGGATGAGCTGTTCAAAAGGATGTGGCAGAGAATTATTCCAAAAATGGAGGTACTCCGTCCGGGATGGCATGATTTCTTGAAAGAAAACCTGCAGGCATTGTACCACGGCGCCGTTACCCCAGACACCCCTCAGACAGCAGATAAGCCACTTTATTATCAGCATCTGGCTGATTTCCAGAATGTGTACCCTGACTGGAATATCCAGGAGGAGCAGCTGCTTGTGTATTGGATCTATACTTATTTCTGCGGTGCAGTTTATGACGGTGAAATTTTCGCCAAGGTAAAAATGGCAGTTGTCTGTACCCTGCTGATTCACCAGCTGGATATGGGCACTTATCTGAAAAATGGCCGTGTATTTTGTCTGGAGGACCAGATCAATATCTGCTACCGTTTTTCCAGAGAACTGGAGCATTCAGATCTTAACCTGAATGCATTTGAGGATTTACTTGCCGCAGATAACCTGTTTTCTCTGGAAAATATGCTGCGTATCTGCTAGAGCGTGTTTGAAAAATCATTCCCACAATCTGCACGCCCCACTTTGCGGGAGATTTTGCCCGAATTCAGTTGCCGTAGCCCGAACTTAAAAAATAACAGCCTTGCCCAAATATCAAAGGAGAGTTTTCATCATGTCATCACCTGTTACCATCCGTCCCGCCACACCGGCCGACGCCGAAGCGCTTCTTTCTATTTATGCTCCCTATGTGGAGCATACTGCAATAACCTTTGAATATACCGTTCCTTCTGTAGAAGAATTCCGTGAGCGGATCAGACATACCCTGCAGCACTATCCCTATCTGGTCGCAGAAAAAGTCATAAGCGCTGACGGAACCGGAAGCCATAAGCCGGCCAACAGCCATAATTCATTTGAAATTGTGGGCTACGCCTACGCCGGTCCGCTTCATGCACGCGCCGCCTATGCCTGGTCTGTAGAGACTTCTATTTATGTAAAAAAAGACAAAAAAAATTCCGGGATCGGCAAGGCTCTTTACACTTCTCTGGAAAAAGCCCTTGCCGCCCAGAATATGACTAACTTAAATGCCTGTATCGCAAGCCCTGTAACAGATGACGAATACCTGAACCACAACAGTATTCAGTTTCACACCCATCTGGGCTATTCTATGATCGGAGAATTCCATAAATGTGCTTACAAATTCGGCCGGTGGTACAATATGGTCTGGATGGAGAAAATGATCGCAGACCACCCGGATAAGCAGCCAGAAGTAATTCCCTTCGGGCAGATACCACCTGAGATTTACTGCTGACTTTGTAAACGGACAAAATCACGCCCTTATTCCATTGCGGTCAGAAGCTCTCCAACTGCACCTGCAACGCCCTCTTCCGGCTGCAATGCAGCGATCTGGACCAGTTTGGCTGCATTGGAAATCTTCTTATCCAGAATTTCCATAATAGCCACTTTTTCCATGTATGGAATCTCAGCCTGATTGAGAAGGTTAAACACCTGTGTCTTTACATCATTCACACGAAGCTCCGGAGTTCTCAAGGTGACAGTAATCTGTGATGTTATGTCAACTTTCGGGATGCTCACTCTCAAGCAGCCAAGTGTCTGATCGTACTCCTTCGATGTCTTCACTTCTTCCCCTTCAATTTCAACTATGACCTCGGTATCTTTTACTCCCCAGAATTCTACTGTCCATGCTCTGCTCTGCGGAATCAGCTCAAGACTGCCCATAGCCTTATGAATCACGAAGCTGCCTGCATTCCATTTCAGCTCCATATCTGTAAGCACACACTGATCCTTCAGATATGCATTGGATTCATTATCATCCTCATAAAGCTGGAAACAGCCGTCTGCGCCACCATATACACGAATAGTAAGACTTTCCGGATTCCGGGATGCCTCCACACCGAAAATCTCCTCTGTCATTGGCACAATGGCACCAGCTTTGGCAAGAACCGGAATAGAATGAATATCACGATACATATCCAGTTCTCTGTCACCGGAATAAAGTATGCCGGTAAAGAAATCAATATACATGCCTTCCGGAAGCCATACATGAGTTCTGGCTCTTCCAATTCCCTGAATAGATTTTTCCGTAACAGGTGCCACAATAAAGGCTGTTCCGTATACATACTCATTCTTCACTAAATAAGCAGCCTGTTCCCCCGGATACGCATAATACATAGGCAGAATCAGCGGAATATTATTCTTATACGCTCTGTAATTCATTGTATACAGATACGGAAGCAGACGATGACGAAGCCTTAAGAAATCCCCCATAACCTGTCCGATTTCCATCGGGTACTGCCAGGGTTCTTTTCCCATAAATTCGTTTTTGCTGCTATGCAGACGATTGATCGGTGAAAACACTCCCAATTGTACCCAGCGAAGTGCCAGCTCATTATCACGATAGCCCAGCATATGTCCGCCAATATCATGGCTCCACCAGCCATAACCGATATTAGAGGCTGTGCTTGTAAAGTATGGCTGGAAATCCAATGACTCCCAGGTTACAATACTGTCTCCTGAGAATCCCACCGGATATCTGTGAGAGCCCGGTCCTGCATATCTGGAAAAAGTAAGAGGACGTTTTCCATTACGTGCATTGTCCAGATAATGATAATGGTTCAGCATCCATAAGGGATCCAGTCCCGGCACCTTTGTGATATTACCCTGCTGCCAGTCAATCCACCAGAAATCCACACCCTTATCTTCTTCCGGATGAAGTACACATTTGAAATATGCTTCCAGGAATTTACGGCTTGTGATGTCAAAATCAATTGGCGCCTCATTAGCTGTATCAACATTGCCCAGCTCCTTCGCCATAGCCGGATATGCCTCCTCGAAAGCACGGATTCCTCCTGCCGGATGAAGGTTTACAGAAATCTTCATTCCATGCTCATGAAGCCAGTTCATAAATCTCTCCGGATCCGGATAGTACTTTTTGTTCCAGGTATAGCCGGTCCAGCCACTTCCATATTTAGGATCCACTTCATCCACCAGATGCCAGTCCATATCCAGAACTCCTACTGAAAAAGGAATCTTCTCTTTCTCGAAACGGGTAACCAGCTCTTTATAGCTGTCCTCTGTATAGGCATAATAACGGCTCCACCAGTTTCCAAGTGCATACCTTGGAAGCATAGGAGTTTTACCTGTAAGACGATAGAAATCATTCAAGGCTTCCTGATAATCGTTTCCATATGCAAATACATAAATATCCACGCCTTCTCCGGTACGCACCTGAGTCCATCCATTTTCATCCAGCACCAGGGAATGACTGTCATCTATCTGAGCGCAGCCACTTCTGGACATAATTCCGTCCTGCAGCGGACATTCCCCATCAACCTCATCCAGTGTTCTGGCAGTTCCGCCAAGATTATCACCTTTTTCCCCATAATACCACACTGCACCAAAGGCATTCTGTCCACCAACAGCATTCAGGCTCAGACTGTTTCTGGTAAAAGGTCCACCGGCATAGGTTACATGCATTCTGTCAGTAAAAATCTCAAAGCCCTCGCCCTTTTTCTCAATGCGAAAATTCACCGGATCAAATTTACGGTTCCATACGATCTGGGTTGGACGGTCTTCAAATTTGCCGTCCTCCCGGTACTCCATTCTGATCAGACAGGAGGTAAGCAGGGTGAACCGGTATTTGCTTCCCAAAATAGTGTTCTCTTGTCTTCCAACCGGTTCCATATTCCATAAATTATTTTCAAACATATTTTTATCCTCTCAATTATTCCAAACCGCCAGACAAAACTGCCGCCCGAAACACCTATTATCCTGTGTCTGGGCGGCGTTCACTTTCTTACTGCTTTTTCAGCCAATAGAAGCCATAAGCCGGGACATTCACTCCCGCAGCTTCCATCACCTTTCCAGTGATCAGATCTTTATAAAGACCATCCCGCTCATTGATCCATGCAGTTTTATCATGCTCACTAAAGTTAAACAGTCCATATATCTTGTCCCCGTCATAATAACGGCCAATACAAAGGACACTGTTATCCCAGGTTTCCTCCGTCCAGGTATCTGCATTTGTCATAAATGCTTTTTCTGATTTACGAAGCTTCTCCAGCTTGTTCAGCTGTTTAAAAATCTGGCCTTCTACAGTTCTGGAATTATCGCACATGGCAGCGCGGTCCCAATGCATAACTCCTCTGTGTATATAACGGGAATCCGGAGCCTTATCCGGATCTTTTTTGTATGAATAATCATTCACCTGTCCGATCTCATCTCCGCTGTAAAGCACCGGGATTCCGGACTGCATAAACATATATGCATGAAGCATCACATCAAGCTGGATAGCCTTCTTCATAGCAGCCTTATCATGCTCGAAGCCTGCTTTTTCAACACCACACATAGATGCTGTCGTTCCGCAGAATCTGGCATCACCGGTAACCGGATCCTCATTGTAAAGGACACCGCGGCTGTTGCTTTCTCCGGCAAAGCCCTGGAAATAATCATTCAGGTATTTCTTATGAGGACGTTCCTCAATGCCCTCCTGCTGCAGAGTTGCATAATCAAGGCCCCATCCGATATCATCGTGACAGCGCAGATAATTCAGGAATACATATTCTTTCGGCAAGCCATTCACAATATCAAGCTGCTTCTTCAGAAGACGTACATCTCTGGTTGCAACGGTATGCCAGGTAGTTGCCATTGTAGTTACATTGTAAAGCATATGGCACTCTGGTTTCTCGACAGTTCCGAAATAAGGAACAACCTTCTCCGGTTCCATAACAACCTCGCCAAGAAGAATGATTCCCGGGCAGACGATCTCTCCGATAAGCCGCATCATACGCACAATGGTATGCACCTGGGGAAGATTTCTGCAGGAGGTGTTCAATTCCTTCCATATGTACGGAACTGCATCAATTCTGATAATATCAATTCCCTTATTCGCCAGGAAAAGAAAATTATACATCATTTCATTAAACACACGGGGATTTTTGTAATTCAGATCCCACTGGTAAGGGTAAAATGTAGTCATTACATAATGACCGATTTCCGGTAGCCAGGTGAAATTCCCCGGTGCTGTAGTCGGAAATACCTGAGGTACTGTTTTCTCATACAGTGACGGAATATACGGATTATCAAAGAAGAAATATCTGCTCATGTATTCTCCGTCACCCTGACGGGCTCTTTTCGCCCACTCATGATCCTCTGATGTATGATTCATGACAAAGTCCATGCACACACTGATTCCCTTCTTATGGCAGGCGCCCGTGAGCTCCTGCAGGTCATCCATCGTTCCCAGATTTTCCTGAACCTTACGGAAATCCGCCACTGCATATCCGCCATCAGAGCGTCCCTTGGGAGTATCCAGAAATGGCATAAGATGAACATAATTCACATTATTTTTTTCCAGATAATCCAGTTTGCTCTCCACGCCTTTCATATTTCCGGCGAAATTATCAATATAGAACATCATACCCAGCATATCATTTTTCTTGTACCAATCCGGGTCTGCTTCTCTCTTCTCATCAAGTGCTTTCAGCGCATCCTCACGCTGCTGGTAGAAGGACTTCATCTGGTCACACAATTCTGCAAACATGGAGTCATTTCCATAAAGCTCCATGTAAAGCCAGCGCAGTTCATCCACCTTTTTTTCAAATCTGATATCATACAGGCTTTTGGTGTCTGCTGCTACACTTTTTTTCTTCCTGCCCCTCTGATTTGCCATGGTCAACCTCCTGCTTATAAATTCTCTCCGTTTGTTTCGATAATGTTTTTGTAGAAATATGCGGAATCCTTCCAGGTTCGCTTCTGAGTATTATAATCAGTAAAAATAAGTCCGAATCTCGGTGCATATCCGCAAGCCCATTCAAAATTGTCCATTACAGACCATGCAAAATAGCCTGCCAGGTCTACACCATCCTCAGCTGCGCGCTTGTACTCACCAAGATAACGTGCCATGAAATCCACACGGGACGCATCATGCACCTTGCCATCCACGCTTATCCAGTCATGGGACGCCATGCCATTCTCAGTGATCATGAATGGCTTTTTGTAACGCTCCTGCATGAATTTCGGAGCCCAGTACAGAACCTCCGGAGTCACCGGCCAGCTCATTGCAGTCTGAGGAAATCCCTTGTAACGATCTACGCGGATTGCTTTTTTATCCTCACCGGCACAAACAGTTACAGCGTTATACATATTCTGTCCGTAGAAATCAAGTGGCTGGGAGATCAGCTTCATATCTGCCTCTGTTATTTCCGGAAAAAACTGGCCATATGCGCTTAAAATATCCTCCGGATACTGTCCCAGATAAACCGGATCACAGCAAAGTGCCACATCCCAGGTGCATGCGCCAAGAGATTTCTCCGGCATACTGAAGTTCGCTTTTCTTGCTGCTTCGATATCCTCTGGCTTATTTGTCTCCGGAATATAAAGAGCGCCGCATGGTGCCATGCTGATTTTCACTGGCTGTTTACTGAACTCACGAAGGGCCTGCACACCCCTGCCGTGAGCCTTCAGTACATTATGCCAGATGCGGAAATAGTCAGAAGGACCAACCTTCAGTCCAGGTGCATGCTCGCCAGTCTGATATCCAAGGCCGACGATACACTGCGGCTCGTTAATGGTAAAGAAATTCTTTACACGGTCAGAGAAATGCTGTGCAACAACCTTTGCATACTCATAAAACCAGGACGGAGAATTCGGGTTCATCCAGCCACCCTGTAAATGAAGGGCATAGGGAAGATCCCAGTGATATAAGGTGATAAATGGCTCAATTCCATTGTCCAGAAGCTCATTGATCAGATTATCATAATATTCCAGCCCCTTTGGATTCACTGCACCGGTTCCCTCCGGCATGATTCTCGCCCAGGAAAGGGAGAAGCGATATGCCTTCATTCCCATTTCCTTCATGATCTGAACGTCCTCTTTATAACGGTGATACTGGTCGCATGCCACATCACCGGTCTGATTCTCAAAAACATGTCCGCCATCTTTACAGAAAATATCCCAGATATTCAGACCTTTTCCATCTTCATAGGCTGCACCTTCAACCTGATAAGAAGCGGTTGCTCCGCCCCAGATAAAATCTTTCTTAAATCCCATTATGTACGTCCTTTCTTATATAAAATAATGTCTTCCAATTATCAGTGGTATGTGTGATAAATATCGTAAATCCGGACTCCATCTCCAGAGAGCTTCTGGCCTTCTGCCGGCACAAATGTGATCACTTCATTGTCTGTAAACGCTACCACATTCTCATTCCAGATAGTGTCCTCACTGATTCCCTCCAGCATACAATACGGAACGAATGTATCTGTCTGAATGGAAACACTGCCATCTGTGTTTTCAGTCACCTTAAATGCAGGCTCCTTCAGCTCCAGATATTTAACAGGGACAAATGTCTCAAATTCTTTCTTCGTAATCTTCTGTCCATTCTGCTCATATTCATACTGGACAACAAGAAATACATTATCCTCACGATCCTTGATCAGTTCCTTGTATTCCTTCTCAAAAAGGCATTCCGCGCTAAGCGCTGTTACTTCCTGACACACCTCCTGCTCCTGGAGCACCTGGAGGTCCAGGGTTTTTACTGCAATCTTTGCTTTCACAGTCACAGGAACAAGTGTCTCATTGGAAATCCAGAAGCCCATATGGGTTTCCTTTTTTTCGATGCTTCCTGCCACATTATCGCAGAATCCCTTTGCCATATAATGAAGTGCCTTATATCTTCCATAATAGTCCATACTGGACCAGGATGCAACCGGCCAGTTATCATTAAACTGCCAGTAAATACTTCCCATACATCTTCCTCTGTTTCTTCTCCAATGCTCAGTAGCTTCCTTCATAGCATAGCCCTGGAGAATCTGGCTTAAGAAAATCAGGCTTTCCAGATTCTTTGGATAGCGGAAGGTCTCAGACAGATAGTACAGGATCTTGCCGTTTGCCGCCGGATTCTTCTGGTGGCTTTCCATAACTCTGGAGAAAAGATTGCGGTCTTTTTCTTCTGTAAAGCTCTCTACCGTCTTGATAGACGGAAGGGACTGGAAGCCGAACTCGGAGCAGAAACGGAAATAATGATTCATGTACTCGCTAAATGGCTTCTGTCCATGCCATACATCCCAGTAATGGCAGTCTCCACGATTCTCGTCGCAAGGATTGTCGAAGCTTCCGCCTGATGATGGAGAGGATGACCAGTAGAAAGCGTCTGGTGCGTTTTTCTTCACAACATCTGCAAGAAGGAATTCAAACTGGAACAGATAGTCTCTCTTAAGGGACGGTGCATGCCCCTGGGCATCCTTCCAGTCTGTCCATGCACATTCCAGCTCATTATTTCCGCAGATCAGCCCAAGGCAGGCATGATTACGGAAACGAAGAAGATTGTCTTTTGCTTCAATTGCAATATTCTCAGCAAAGTCCGGAGTAAGATCATAAATGTTACATGCATACATCAGATCCTGCCACAGAAGGATTCCGTATTCATCGCAAAGATCATAAAACTCATCAGAAGGGTAATATCCGCCTCCCCATACCCTGAGACAGTTAAAATTTGCAAATACGCTGGCTTTTACATCGCGCTCCAGGACATCTCTGGTGATCCTGGAATAGAAACAGTCATCTGGAATATAGTCCGCACCACGTGCAAAGATCTTTACACCATTTACCATAATGGCAAATTCCTGCCCCCACTGGTCATCCTCACGGGATACGGTGACAGTGCGAAGACCAATCTTGTATTCCTTTGTATCAAGTACATTCTCGCTGGCTTTCAGCTGGATGGTCAGCTTATATAATGGCTGCTCGCCATAACCATTCGGCCACCACAGAGACGGATTTGTTATTTTTATATCAGAATCAGTACCGGTATAAATAAGGCTACCGGACGGATCGCGAAGCTCGTAGACAAGCTCCAGCTCATCAACAGCTGATTCACAGGTCTTCTCTGTTTCGCTTTCAATATGAAGAATCACCTCTCCCGCTACATGCTCCTGGCGGATCAAAGACTCACCCAGTCTTGCAGTATCAAAGCAGCAAAGCTCTATGCCGCGGAAAAGTCCGGCATCAGGAAGCTTCGGGCCCCAATCCCAGCCGAACATGGAATGTGCCTTACGAATGTACTGGCTTCCGGGGGTAGTTCCTGTGTTAGTAAGATGAATCTCTCTCCCCTTCTCCGGCTTGTAAGCCTCAATAAAATTAACAGGGGACGCGATATGAATTTCCAGAAGATTCTCGCCTGCTTTTACAATATCCTTCACAGAATATACCCATGTACGGTGCATATTCTCAGTATGTCCTAATTTTTCTCCATTTAAAAATATATCTGCAATTGTGTCAATTCCATAAAAGGTCAGCAAAATCTGGTCTCTGGATATTTCCTCAGCAGACATGGAAAATGTGCCGTGGATATCAAAATCATTTCTCCAGAATTCTGTCCACTTGTATTCATTCATTCCATAATATGGATCCGGAAGAATCCCCTCTCGGCAGAAGGTATCCATTGCAGAGCCAGGAACAGTCATAGAGTACCAGTCATCCTGTCCGCTGATGGATATCTGAAAATTATTTTTCAAGTCTCGCTTTATCATTCAATTTCCTTTCTTGTCCATACCGGATATCTGTAGCGCATTCCGCTGCTTCACAGCTCTTGCCTTTCTCCGGTCATTAGTCATTTCCTGATTTACTTCGCACATCAAAAAACAGAGGCACTGCATAATCCATAATCCTCAACTGGCTGGATCGTGCGGCACCTCCTTCTCATTCATAGTAATACCTGCGCAGGCAGATATATCCCTGTCTCTGTTCATAAAATAAACAGCTGGCTCTTATTGGTGAATGTGTGATTCCGTATAGGAAATTCCTATAGTATTGTAATTATATAAGATTTTATACCCCTTATCAAGCGGTATTTTCTCACCGATTCCAGGTTCTCTTGCATTCACAAGATATGTAATCTCCTCGTCAGGTAATATGATGTCAAAAATCTCGCCAAACTTTTTCCCCTTCCAGCAGATACATATAAGTACGGAAGGGATCCTCAAGCAGCCAGGTACGACTGTCAATTTTACGGATCTGATAATTTTCCATTTTCATCAACCCTTAACACTTCCTGCCACAATACCTTCAATGATGTAACGCTGTCCGAACAGATACAGTATCATAACCAGAAGCATGGTCAGAACCAGACCAGCCATCATAGGTGCATAATCAAAATTACTGAATGCAGTCTGATAAATATTGTCAGGCGTTGATCCTCCTTGTAGAACTGCGCCGAACAATCTGATACGGAAAGTAGCGTCTTTCGCTTACTTCTTTTCCAGTCTCTTTCTCTCCGAAAAGAGCCTCATAAAAAATTTCTCCCTGATCAGACATTTTTACCGTAGATAACTGCGGTTCATAAATATCAGATATAGAATCATCAAAACCTGCTACGGAAATGTCTTCCGGGACTTTCAGTTTATGGGATTTCAGACATCTGATCACGCCTACGGCAATGATATCTGATCCTGCTACTACTGCGGTGGGAAGATCCAGGCTGTTTTCATAAATCTGGTTCATTCCTTTCTCACCGTCTTCAGTGGAGAAACCGCCTTGATATATGTAGGAATCCGGTACTGAAAGATCTGCTTCCTTCATCGCATCTAAAAAGCCTCTAAGTCGCAGGGTGCCGTTGGTGTAATCTTCTTTATTTCCTCCTACATATGCAATATGTTTATGACCTTCACCAATAAGGAATTTGGTCATGTCTTTAGTTGCATTGTAGCTGTCAACTGTGACTGTGGGAAATTCACAGGGCATATTTTCCGGTGGAGCCTGATTTCCAAGCACTACCGGACATTCAAAGCGGCGAAGCTTTTTCAGAAGCTTTTCGCTTAAATGTACTCCCTGGAAAATAAGACCGTCTATATTTCGTTCCAGCATATTATCCATAAGGAGAAGTGCTTTTTCTTCGTCAAAATCATAATCACAGACAATTACTACTTTATTATGTTTCATGCAGACATCACTGATCTGCTTCAGATGAATGGCTGTAATAGGGTTCCGCACATCAGCTTCCAATACTGCTACCAGGTCTGTATTCTTGGTGACCAGGCTGCGGGCTGCTGCATTTGGGCGAAAATGGAATTTCTTAATACTTTTCATGACTCTTTCTTTCAGCTCTGGACTTACAGATTTGGAATCATTCATAACTCTTGATACTGTAGATACAGAAACGCCAGCATCAGCAGCTATATCTTTGATCGTTACTTCCATCTCTTCACCGTCCTCTCTTCAGTAACATTCTTTCATAACAATGCCACAAGATCGTGACAGTTGGCACTTGGAGGGGGAAGCCGGTTCCCTTAATTTAATTGTGAGGGTTCTTAAAGGGAACTGGCTGCCTATTTGGGATAACGTTTTCCTACGTATTTTCAAGGTTTATGGCTATTTTTCTAGGAAATCGAGAAGGTATTTCATGTTTGTCTGAAAACGTTTTCCTGTTGTGGCTTTATAGTAGCACTGAGCAATTCATTTTTCAACTGTTTTGTGCGAATATTCATCATTTCGTCTATTTTAATAAATTTTTATCCGTATTTTTGTGCGTTTTCCTGTTGTTTTTGGGAAAAGGTTTTCTCGAATGATAATATTACACTATTTAGAATTTCAGATGTCATAAATAGAAAGCGGAAGTCTGACTTTTTCAATCAGATTTCCGCTTACGTTTTATACCTTTATATTTTTGTGGGATATATCATTTACATTACGCCGGTTACATCCACCCGGCGTCCATATCACTGCAGGCCATTACAACACAATCAATGCCAAGGAGGATCAGATAGCATCCGATAATAAAGCCGGTGGAAAATAGCGCTACACTTGGCCAGATAATCATCAGACAGCCCAGGATAATTCCCAGAATATTTACGGTCATGGTGAAATAATAGTAAAATTTTCCAATCAGGCGGACCATTGGAAGATGTGTCAACCTGGATACAGCGTGCGCGATGAACCATATCGGAAGGAGAAGCGTCATGATCAACGCTCCTGCATTTGGATACATCAGCAGCATTAAGCCTGCGAGAATACTTAAAATCCCGGACACAAGTGAAACAGTAGGGCCAAATCCAATATAGCGTTCTGTTTTTGCATAAAATACAATGTCTGAGATGCCGGTAATAACAGCAAGGATTCCGTAGATAATAGTCACACCTCTAAGCATACTGCCCGGATTGAGCAAGGTATAAATTCCAAGAAGTATCAGCAGGATTCCCAGAGTGAGCTCCAGCCAGCCATAACGTGAACGTCTTCTCATTTTTCCTCACCCTCCTCTTTTTTATTCAGGATCTCCATAAATTCTTCTCCGGTTATAGTTTCTTTTTCATAAAGGAACATAGCCAGCTCATCCAGCTTCTTACGGTTGTCTGAAAGGATTTTCTTAGCCTTATCGTGTTCCCTTTTTACAAGCTCTACAACCTTCTCGTCAATTTCCTTCTGAGTATCTGCCGAGCAGGAAAGGGAAGCATCACCGCCAAGGTACTGATTGGTAACAGTCTCCATGGCTACCATGTCAAATTTATCCGTCATTCCATAACGTGTGATCATGGCTCTGGCGATTTTCGTCGCCTGTTCAATATCATTAGATGCGCCGGTCGTAATCTCACCGAAAACAATTTCCTCAGCTGCGCGCCCGCCGGTAAATGTAGCGATCTTGTTCTCCAGCTCTTTCTTTGTCATCAGATATTTGTCTCCGGTCTCAACCTGCATGGTGTAACCCAGAGCACCGGAGGTACGGGGGATAATGGTGATTTTCTGCACTGGGGCAGAATGACTCTGAAGAGCCGCAACAAGAGCATGCCCAATTTCATGATAGGCAACTACCTTTTTCTCCTGGTCAGAAAGCACTGCGTTTTTCTTCTGATAGCCTGCAATTACTACTTCTATACTTTCCTCCAGGTCTGCCTCTGTCACTATGGTACGTCCACTGCGGACAGCACGAAGGGCCGCTTCATTGATAATATTTGCCAGTTCAGCACCAGATGCTCCGGATGCCATACGGGCGATAGTGTGAAAATCCACATCATCAGATGCTTTTATTTTTCTTGCATGAACCTTCAGAATAGCCTCGCGTCCCGCAAGGTCCGGAAGTTCAACCGGCACACGACGGTCAAATCGTCCCGGACGGGTAAGCGCCGGATCAAGGGATTCCGGGCGGTTAGTGGCCGCCAGAATAATGACACCGTTGTTACCCTCAAATCCATCCATCTCTGTAAGCAGCTGGTTCAAGGTCTGCTCTCTTTCATCATTACCGCCAACCTGACCGTCACGTTTTTTGCCAATGGCATCAATCTCATCAATAAATACAATACATGGTGCCTTCTCCTTCGCCTGCTTAAAAAGATCACGAACCTTGGAGGCACCCATACCTACGAACATTTCCACAAACTCAGAGCCGGACATGGAGAAAAACGGAACATTTGCTTCTCCGGCAACTGCTTTGGCAAGCATTGTTTTACCTGTACCTGGAGGGCCTACAAGGAGAACGCCTTTGGGCATGGAGGCTCCAACGTCTGTATATTTCTTTGGATTATGGAGATAGTCTACGATTTCAGCCAAGTTTTCTTTGGCCTCATCCTCTCCTGCTACGTCAGTAAAACGGATTCCTTCACTGGACTGGACATAAACCTTTGCGTTGCTCTTTCCCATGCCAAACGCCATGGAATTTTTGCCTCCAGCCTGTTCCATCAGCTTCTTGGCCATATAATTTCCAAGAACTATGAAAATGATCATAGGCAGAAGTCCCGTTACCAGAAAGCTGAGAATAGGGGATGTCTGTCGGTCAATGTCTTTCGTAAAGGTTGCACCGCACTTATATAAGCGGTCAGTAAGCTCAGGATCATTCATAAGACCTGTTTTATAAATTTTTTCATCATTTTTGTCAGTAAATACAATCTGATTATCTTCAACTTCAACCTTACCGATATTTTTTGCATCAATCATGCTCATAAAGGTACCATAATCAGTTTCTTCTACCTGGCTCTCCATCAAAATAGGCGAAACTACCAGATTAAAAACGATCAGCACCAGAAGCACGATGCCGTAGTAATAAATCAACGGCTTTTTTGGGGTTTTTACTTCTTTCATAGTTGCAATCCTTTCTTATGTAAACCAACATTATCTGCTTCTCTAGCTATTTCTCTCCCTACTTTTCTACTTACTTTTCCGCCTACTTTTCTGCTTCCTTCTTGTCTTCCAGGCGCTGGGCTTCAATAGCTTCCAGTGATACCAGAAGCGCCCTGCCGACTGCCTGCATGGCAAAATCAAGAGCGTATTCTGCGGTGAGGATTTTCTCTTCTGCACCCGGGAGGACATTTCCCAATACCGGCTGTTCATTTTTCAAATTGATATTTTCTGTCTCCAGTACTTTCCCCACGGCAGCCTCCACCTGATCGTAAACACCAGCCAGCTTCATTACGCATCCGGTTCTGGAATGGCGAAGCCGGTTTTCCAAAGTGATCCGATTTTCCTGACATTCCTGACGAAGTTCCTGGATCTGCTGGTGAAGTCTTTCCTCATCCATACTCTCTGCCAACTGGATCCGACTGTGCGTCTGTTCCAGTTTTTTATCCAGCTCGTACATTTTCACGGATAGTATTTCGTGTGCCATCTAAGCATCTCCTCCTCTCCTGATAATTTTATTCTAGTACATGCAGGAAAAAGTGTCGATAGTCAGAACTCCGGGCGTGTATAGACAAAACAAGGGAAGTGTAAAAACACCTCCCCCGTTTACGTTACTATATGATATTTTTATAACTCCCTGGGAACAAACTTTCCCATCATAATCAGATATACTTCATGTACGATCATATCCAGATTCTTCGTATCTTCTGGTGTCCAATCCTGGAGAAGACCAAAGATAGCACGACTATGATAGCGAAGGATCAGCTTCAATTCCTGATGGCTGCAATTCTGGTACAGATTTTCTTCTTCCACAATGCTCTCGAACAGCTCATATGCCCCTTGCACAAGAGTTTGTTCCAGTTCTTTGCCATAATTGCTTTCTATACCTTTTCGCACTTCAGGTGTCGCGTTGATTGCAAAAACGAACAGATATTTCAACGCTTCCTCTGCTCCGCCCTGCTCTCTACACTCCTCCAGAAGTCGCTTCGTGCCCTGCTTTATACTCCATTGGATCAAATCCGGAATGCCCTCGAAATGATAGTAAAAGGCCTGTCTGGTAATCTGGCACTCCTCTACGATATCCTTAACAGTAAGCTTCTTCACTTTTTTCTCAAGAACCAGCTTCCGGGCTGCTGCCGCAATAATTTCCTTCATGTCCATAGATTATTGTTCGCTTTCTGTATCCGCCGCTTCTGTATCCGCAACTCTTGCCTGCATAGCAGCTCGCTCCTTGATACTTTTCTTCGGCGCTGCCGGCTGATTTCGCTGTGGTGATTTCTTCTTCGCCGGATCTACTGCATATTTGCGCTCCGGGTCAGCCTTGGCAACCTTAATATATCGGGTTGCTCCCCAAAGCAAAAACAGCGGAAGTACGATTGAGGTAAAAAGAAGCCCCAGGTTCATCAGACCGGTAAAGAACAGCACTACCTGCAGCAACAGCTCTGCAACCAGCAATGAAATTACAATCTTCACAATAAACCGACTCTTATCAATCCGATTAGAATTCTTCAATGTGAGGAAGCCGGCTACCACCTCCCAGATTCCTACTGCAATAAAGCAAATCCCAATTCCCTGCAGGAATCCACCCTGGATGCCGGCTTTCTGAAGAAGTTCCACATATTCTGCCGTTCCCTTATTCGCTTCAATAACTATCATAAAAAAGTTAATTCCATACATCAATGTAGATGTAATAGCTGAAAATATCAGGAAAGCACTTCCGAACATCAAGCTCATCCTGCCATTTATAGCCTGTCTGGCTACTTTTTGCCTTTCAAACTGATCCATAACCTTATCCTGCCTCTCTTTTTTCGTCAAGCGGATATTCCCGCTCCGCTTTTCTGCTCACAAACCAATTATACATATTTTATCACAAGAATATTGATTTTTCAATGAAACTGCATCTGCAAACCACGTTACCTGTAACTCCCCGTTACTGTTCACTCCGTTACCAGTAACACGCTTCGCGATGCACTGAAGCCTTAATTTCCTTTACTTTTTATATCTCTTTTCATATAATGATACCAGTGTCAAAAGGTCAAAAAGCTGTTCGTGCTTGCACGATAAGGCTTTTGAACTTGGGACACGCCAAATATGAGAAAGTAGCGATTTACGCAGTAAATCAGCGGATTTCGAATATTTGGAGGATTGCGGGAGCAGCGTAACTGCGTAGCAATCCGGGTATCAAATGAGTGTCAAAAGACCTTTTGACACTCATATCATATAATGGTAATAACACAGTCACAAAAACAGGAAAGGCAGGTTTTACAAATGAATTGCAGTAAAAAAGAACTTTTACTTTATGCCGTTACAGACCGCAGCTGGTTAAATGGCAAAACCTTATATGAGCAAGTGGAAGATACCTTAAAAGGTGGCACCACCTTCGTTCAGCTTCGCGAAAAAGATCTGGATACAGATAATTTTCTGAAGGAAGCCCTGGAAATCAAAGAATTATGCGCCAGATACCATGTACCTTTTGTTATCAATGATAATGTAGAAATCGCAAAAGAAATCAACGCTGATGGTGTCCATGTAGGTCAGGAGGACATGGCCGCAGCTAATGCAAGAGCAATTCTCGGTCCGGATAAAATTATCGGTGTTTCCGCCCACACAGTTGAAGAAGCTATCCAGGCAGAAAAAAATGGTGCAGATTATCTTGGTGTAGGCGCCGCTTTCCAGACCGGAACCAAGAAAAACGCCGGATGTATCAGTCATGAAACGATCAAACAGATCTGTGAAGCCGTAAGCATCCCAGTCGTAGCTATCGGCGGAATTTCTCATGACAACGTTATGGAGCTTGCCGGAAGCGGAATATGCGGAGTTGCGGTAATCAGCGCTCTCTTTGCCGCAAATGATATTGAAAAAGCTACCAAAGAGTTGAAAGAGCTTACCACAAAGATGGTCCAGCAGAAGGACGCCCTTTCATGTTAAGGGGAGCAATCTGGGATCTGGACGGCACAATTCTGGATTCCATGTCTGCCTGGGATCATGTTGGCGAGAATTATCTGCGAAGTCAGGGAATTGAACCCGAACCAGATCTTAACCAGGTACTCGCCACCATGAGCCTGCAACAGGCTGCTGATTATTTCATTGAGCACTATGGCATAAAGCAGTCCAGCGATGAGATTATTAAAGATGCTGTTGCTCTCGTAGACGATTTCTACCGTTATGATGCACAGTTGAAGCCTCATCTGAAAGAATTCCTGCAGCACCTTCACAATGACGGAGTCAGAATGTGCATTACCACAGCTGCAGAACAGTCTCTGGTCGAAAGCGCTTTGGAACGATGCGGGATACTGGATTATTTCAGTGATATTTTCACCTGTACTTCAGTGGGCGCAGGAAAAGATGAACCGTTAATTTACCGCGAGGCTTTAAAATTCCTTGGCACTGACCGAAGTGATACTATCGTTTTCGAGGATTCTCTTCATGCCCTGACAACTGCAAAAAATGATGGCTTCTTTGTCGCAGCTGTCTACGACAGCCGCGAAGAAAACCAGGAGGAAATCCGTAAGCTGGCTGATTGCCGGATTAAGGATTTTGGAGCACTGGAAGAGTTTTATAATTTTATAAAAACACTTTAATATTACTGTTTTATTTTTCTATCAGCTGATCTGCCACTTCACATGGCTTCCCTTCTCGTCCTTAGATACGATCAGCTGATCTTCAATCTCCCGCTTTAATTCTGTCACATGAGAAATGATTCCAATGAGCTTGCTTCCACCAGCAAGCTCCTGGAGTACTTTTACCGCCTGCTCTCTAGAATGCTCATCCAAAGAGCCAAAGCCCTCATCCACAAACATAACATCCAGGTTTATCGCAGCTGAACTTTCCTGAATCTGATCTGCCATTCCAAGTGCCAGTGATAATGCAGCCATAAACGATTCTCCACCGGAAAGAGTACGGATTTCTCGCTCCTTTCCGGTTACGTTGGAATATACCATAAGATCCAAGCCACGGTTCTTTCCCTTACCTGCATTTTCATCATCTACCATACGGAGTTCAAATTGTCCTGCAGACATATTCTCGAAGCGACGATTCGCTGCATATAAAATATTCTTCAGGTAATGTCTTTGTACATAGGTCTCCAGATCCATACGATTTCCGGACATATTACCGGACAGGAGTTTATAAAGGGTTTCCAGTTTTGTGTGCTGTTCAATAATTTTACCGCGTTTATCCATCTGTGGGGTAAGTGCATCACAGGCATCTTTATCCGCTTTATACAGATCCTTATACAGATCAAATTGATTCTGTACGTGAACCCGATTCTGTTCTGCATCTTCCATCTGCGCTTTAGCAAGCGCAAGGTCAGGCTGTGTTCTCTCTCCAATGGCATCCCTTGCTGTTTTTTCCGCTGTCTGTGCTGCGATTTTCTTTCGCTGCCAGATATCCGTCTCCTTTTGCAGCCGCTCTGCCTCTTCCCGGGAATGCTTGTCTGCTATGGCAGTCCATTCACTTTCTGTCATATTCTTTTCGTTCATCAGCGCATGATACTGATCCTTTCTCTCCTGACAGATTGTTTGCAGCTCCGGAATTTCGTGTTCATACTGTTGGATCAGACCAGTACATTTCACCAGACGCCCGGATGTTTCCTTTTCTTTCTCCTGAGCTGTTTTGAAGTTCACTTCTGCCAGGTCCTTTTTCTCTTTCGCCAGATTATATTCCTGCATAGCTGCTTCCTTTGATGGATATTCTCTGGAATTCATAAGCTGCTCCAGAAGAGCCCCGGCGCTCTTCGCAGTAGCTGCTGCCGTAGTCAGCCTTTTTCCACTTTCTTCTGCTTCAGTTCTTGCCGCCTTTTTTCTCTGATCCATCAGCCTTAAATTCTCCTGAAGCGTACACAGCTCTTTTTGCTGTGCACTAAGCAATACACTCTCCTTCTGCAGTTTCTCTGACCATTTTCCAAGAGAAGCTTTTATCACTTCCATTATTTTAAAAATCTGTTCTTTATCATAAGAGTCCAGAGACACTTTCTCTCCCATACGTACTGCCAGCTTCGAGAGACGTTCTAACAGGACCTTCTCTTTTTCCACAGCCAGATCTGCATTTGATCTGGCTTCTCCGGCCAATTGCTCTTGTTTTCTTCGAAGCTCTCCAACCTCTTTATTAAACTGCTCCAAAGTCTCTCTGGTCAGATTCCCATGACCAGAAGAAGATTCGCATGGGTTGGGATGTTCCAACGCCCCACATACAGGACAGGGTTTACCTGGCTGAAGCTCTCTGGCCAGAAAGCCAGCCTGCTCATCCAGAAATATACGTCTCATAGACTCATATTCCTGATTTCTTCCTTCGTATATCTGCCTTATACGAATATACTCAGCTTTTACTTTTTCCGCAAGATTTCGCTGTTTTTCTGTATTCTCCAGAAGCTCACTTGTTTCACGAGCATCTGTATCAAGGGTTATAAGCTCCTGTTTCTTTCCCTTCCACACCGCTATTTTTTCATTGGTATCACCAAGCTTCTCAGACTGAAGGCGCCATTCTGCTTCCTTTTTCTCCAGCTCTTCTATTGCTGTTCGTGCCTTCTGATCAGCAAGCTGCGCTGTTTCAAATTCTCTCTGGCTGGTCTTCGCAGCAGTTTCCGCTTCTTTAATCTGTTCCAGAAGCTTTAGTTCTTTCTTTACACGCTCATAAATACTGGTATAGGCAGTAATCTCCCTGTCCAAAGTAGCTTTTGCCTGTTTTCCTTCTTCTGTGACAGCTTGAGATGCAATTTCCAACTGCGGTCTGCGCTCCTGCTGTTCCTTTAGCGCCTTTTCACGATTCTGCAGATTGTTCCTGGAATCCTGATACCGCACATACTCTCCTTTTATTTCGTAGGCTTTCTTTATCTGATCCGAAAGTATTATTTTTTCTTTGATCTGTGCTTCTGCGGCATTACATTCCTCTAACTGGCTGATTGCAGTTTCAAGTTGACTGTATAATGCCTTCAGCTGAATGGCATTATTGTAAATATCTCTTTTCTCATCGCGGATTTTCGAAGCCGCCTCCAGCTCCTTCTTCGCCAAATTCATATCGCTTTTTAATTCTCTGCATAGCTCTGCAAGATTTGTCAGGAACTGATCCATAACAATAATTTTACCGCTCTGGATCTGCTTTTTCTGCTCATCCATTTCCTCATATTTCTCATATTCCAAAGGAATAACCACATGTGCAGTTTCTGTCTGGCAGGCCGTCTTGATCTCATTTATATCCTTCTCAAGAGAACGCTTACGGTTCATCAGCTCATCCACAATATCCTGGTATAATTCCGTATTAAACAGCTTCCGGAAGATTACCTTCTTATCGTCTGATTTCGCACGGAGAAGCTCCATGAATTCCCCCTGTGCGATCATAGCAACCTGCATGAACTGGCCTTTCGTAAGGCCCAGGATTTCGCCTAATTTACTGTCGGCTTCTTTCTGTGGGTACTCCGTGCCATCCGGCATAATCAGATTTACAGAACCGGTCACCTCCCGGCTTCCGGTGTTTTTCCCCGCACCTCTGGTCAGAAGCTTTAGATGACGTGGAACACGCCGCACTGTATAAAGTCGGCTGTTCTCCCCCGTTCCTTCTGAAAACACCAGCTCTACAAATGGCTCTACATTCAGTTCCACATACTGGCTTTGCAATACGACGCCTTCTTTTTTGTTTGTTCCGGAGCTGGCTTCCCCATAAAGCGCAAATACAATTGCATCAAATATTGTTGTTTTTCCCGCACCGGTATCACCGGTTATAAGAAACAGATTCTGATTCAATTCCCGAAAATCAATCTGTGTCAGTTTTCCGTAGGAACCAAACGCCTGCATGGTAAGTTTCACAGGTCTCATTTCGCCACCTCCTGTACTGTATTGATAACCTCCTGAAGAATTTCCTGCTCTTCCGCATCTGCATTTCCGAGGAACTGGCAGCAAAGTTCAAATGGATTCAATTCACGCTCACTGTATGCATGTCTGGTATAATCAGCCTGCCGCACAGTCTCACGGCGTATCTCTAAAAGCCCTGGAAATGCCAGTCGCAAGCGATCCTGCATGTCAATTACATCCAGATCCACTTTGTCCGTGAGAACAACTGTTACATAGTCCATACAGCTCTGTGCTAACACACTCTCAAGCTCTCCCTTGATCACCTTGATCTGGCGCAGTGGCTTCAAAGGGATTACTTCTGTGGTGATTTCGCCCTTTTGTTTTATGTCAATCATTATAATCCCTTTATTCTGACCGGCTTCACTAACGGAGCATGCCAGCGGAGTGCCACAATAGCGATAAAATTCACTGCCAACCTTCATTGGCTTATGAATATGTCCCAGTGCTGCATAATCAAATTTATCCAAAACATCAGCACATACCTGATCAATATTTCCCACAGTACGAATCTCAGAATCCATGCGCTCTACATCTTCTGCATTCCCGCCCGCCGGCAGATAGAATTGATGGCTGACCAGAATGTTTCTCTGGTCTATGTTGACCTGTTCACGTTCTATCAGTCTGTGGATCGTATCATTGTAAGAAAGATTATTCCCATTTTCATCTGTCCCAGTGATCAGCTTCACCATAGAAGGCTTCACAAAGGGAAGCAAATAAAAATTCACCGGCCCATATTCATCCTGGAGTACCACTTTCTCAATATGATCTTCTTCTGTCTGAGGCGGTATTCCGATCATATAAATTTTCTGACGGTCAAGCACACTCCGAAAACAGTTCACACGAGGTGCACTGTCGTGATTTCCACTGATCATCATAATTACAGAATCCGGAACTGCATTTCGCAGCTTTCCGATAAAATGATCAAACACCTCCACTGCCTCCGCCGACGGAACTGCCTTGTCATAGATGTCCCCAGCGATCACGATTGCATCAGGCACTTTCTCTGCGGCCTTCTGAATTATTTGATCCAGTATATATTCCTGATCTTCTCTAAGATCACGATTGATTAATTTCAAGCCA
Organism: uncultured Blautia sp.; assembly: GCA_934408705.1. Classification (GTDB taxonomy): domain Bacteria; phylum Bacillota; class Clostridia; order Lachnospirales; family Lachnospiraceae; genus Blautia_A. Next base: position 27,509 of record CAKRVL010000025.1, read on the forward strand.
ATGTGTAAATCTGATAAGTGAAATATTCTCATAAACCGTTCCCCATTCTTATCTTCTCAAAATTCCAGTTAAACTATATATTTCATATACCTTAATATTACCGATTGTATATATAAAACCAACTTCATAGCCCTATGCATTTCTGTTATATTCTCTCTCAATCCATGCCATCAACACATCTACTATGTATTCCTGCTGCTCTTCTGTGAGCCGCACTCCTGCTGGAATTCTATGCCACTTATACAAGCATCCCCGACAGCAGCAGCCAGTAGCATGCTGAGCCAGGAATACAGGGTGCCCGCGCATTGGAGTCTGTTTGCCATCATTGGGAATCTGAGCCGGAGCCAGACGTGTTCGCACAAAATCTGAGGCATGACCGCGGATGGTATCCATTCCTTTCTCCCGGATATATTGTATATCCTTATCCTTCAGATGAAAACGACTGCGAAAATTCGAGCGGGACAGGCGGGCAAACAGATCACAAAACTGGTCCTGTTCCGGATCATATTTTCGCAAATACTTCTCATATCCATTCAATATTTCTGCAATTTTCAAATTAAGCTCTGAACTATTATACGTATAGTTCTCATCCTCTAAACGAAAATAGAAATCTATATTAACTTTCAGCTTATTGTTTCCACGCTTTATTCCTCTGCCGCTATTTCTGAAGTTACTACTATTCGTCGTATTATTAATTCCTTCATTTTTTTCATTTGTTCCACCGCCTTCTTCCTGCACCAGAAATTTCACCTGCGCTGCATGCCTCTTCAGAAGAGGAATAATGCAAAAATACAGCCGGTCATCTTCCATATGAAGATACCCCAATACCTGTTTGTCTTTATTCATAAGCTGAATCTGATTCCCATAGAAAGCTTTTGGAAACAGATATTCGCCAGACTGCAAACTTGCTATAAGCCTGCCTTCCGGGGATGCGGCTTCTGCCGCCAGAAATGCTTTAACCCGATAAATTTTCTGACCTTTTCTATCTGTGCTCTCTGGTTTCATCAGGGAATCCAGAACCAGCAATGGGTTCACATATTGCATAGAAAGATATTCAAACAGCTTCGCCTGGATGCGAAAACGGTATTCCTTCAAATCTGGTACAGAAGATAAGTCTTCTGCGTTTACGGCATTCTCCGTTCTCTCAAGGAGGGCTGCGGCTGCATGACGAATACTGGTAAGAAAAAGCTCGAAATCCTCTTCCTCCGGATCCCACATATATTTTCCACAGGCAGCCTGATAATACAGTTTCCCCTGGGCTTCCTTTCGTTCTTCTTCAGAAAGATTCATACTATAGTGCAGATAAATATTCCTTGGTATAAAAGCAGCCTCGTTCCATTCACCAGACCATTCCTGATGCTGTTCCCTCTTCCCAGATTTATGATTGTCTGTGCCATGAGCCTCTGTTCCATAAACTTCCGTTCCATATACGTTCTGCATTTCCCGGCTATTGCTCTGGCCCAGTATCCGGTACGCTTCATTTATCTCCTGTGCGCGCTGAATATGGGCTTCCCCTACTTCATTCAATGAGTCCGGATGAAAACGGCTGATCATTTTATGATATTTTCGCTTAATTTCCCTTTCATCATCTTCTGGGGCAATCCCCAGAAGTTCTATTGCATCTTGTGTATTCATTATATATTCCCGATATTTTTATTTCGTTTTTGTCTTCATATTCTTTCAGTATACATTATTTCAAGTAAAAGGGCTATAAGTTTCCAATTTAACTTAATCTGAGTAGATGTCATTATAAATGGGAATCGGTTGGATATTGTTATGATTTATGGCTGGGAAACTAGTTCCCAGCCATTTTTCTGATGTGTTTTGTTATAATTTTATCGGATGTGCTTTGAAAATTTTTCGTTTTCTTAATGATTCCAGGTATTTGAGTTGGTCTTTAGTGTCTTATGAATCTTTAGTAATTTACAAATCTTTGGTAGAACACAGAACTTTCGTACTTTTAGATTCTTTTGTGCTTTTAGATTCTTTTGTACTTTATAACTTTTTTTCGTATCTCAGATTTCTTAAGTGCTTTCTTCGTTTCTCTTTCGTTGATGTATTTATACTACCATATCTGTCGCTTTTTGTCATCTGGCAAAGTGAACATATTTTCGATTGTATTTTCATCTATTTTTTATTCTATCAATATATTATATCAATACTGGAGCGGAAGATTTATGTGAATCAGTTGGAAAAAGGGTTCGCAATTCATACCACTTTCAAAATTAATTTTTCTTTGCGGTCAGTATCTCCATAAGAACTCCTGCCAGCTCCGGATTCAGGTCATTGGAGCAAAGCTCTCCCGCCATAAGAACAGGATCTGACTGTCGGCGCACAGACGCGATGATCTTCTCTTTTAAGGTAAAAGAAATCTCAGCCTGCTGCAGGAAATCCAGGACGCGCTGTTCCACATGATTTTCGCCCAACATAGTCTTCTCTGTGAACTGTACCATGAGAGTTTCAGATGCTGCATGTCTCTCCACCTGGACAATAAGCACATTTTTCTCATCGTCATAGGAGGTCTCACAGGGCACTTCTTTAACACCTTCCAGTACTTTTATCTGGCTTTTGGTAATGCCCCAGAATTCCAGTGTCAGATCTCTCTTCTCAGGAATCAGCTCATGTTCACCTGTTACTGCCCCTACCTGAAATTCAGGCTTATCGCCCCAGATAAACTTCATAGGCGTAACTGTACAATGCCCAGTCTCATATCCACAGGTTTCATTGTCATCTTCATAAAGGCGGAAACTGCCATCAGCCCCTGCATAATCTCTTCCGAAAGCTCTACTCCCAATTCCCGTGCTATAGCTCTGATCACACCTGAACGATAGAACTCCATTCCATGTTCCACATACACAGTCAGGTCATCTGGATGTAAATAGATACAATCAAATTCATCGTTCCCACCA
>CAKRVL010000026.1 GCA_934408705.1 uncultured Blautia sp.
GCTGTAAAACAGTATCTTCCGGATTACATGGGTCTGATTTTTGAGAAGATGTGTCAGGATTATCTGCTTTATTATTCGGACAATCTCCCCATTGAACTGAGCGAAATCGGTCAATGGTGGGGTACAGACTCGAAGAAGAAAATACAGATTGATATTGTCGGAACACCTGTTGAGGGTAAGGACTATATCATTGGTTCGTGCAAGTACAGAAATGAAAAAATTGGTGTGGATGAACTCGATTTGATTCGGGATTACGCATCGGTATTTGGAAAAGGAAACAACTATCATTATTATATCTTCTCGAAAGGCGGATTCACGGATGGACTTCTTCAAGCACAGGAGCGTGGTGAAGTTCAGCTGATAACGCTGGAAAATCTCTACAAGTAAACAATGCGAGCAACCCTGTCGGTGAAGACTGGCAGGGTATTTTTATCCCCATTTTTGGGAGGAGGTGGATGCGTATTCTTCTGTTATTGTTGCTTTAGATAGGATTTTGAAAGCAAGTAGGAATATTAGCGGACCGAAGAAATTACATTGCTTTGGAGCGAGTTATTTGTATTCAATGTTTCAGAGATTTGGATTATTCATATATAATCAGATTGTATATTACGCGAAGCAGGAGTAAAATAAACCTATATTATGTTAGCTATTATGGGTGAATACAAGGGGGATTTCGATGTATTTTATAAGTTATTCATGGGTAGATAGTAAGCCAGATCCACAGGTGTTGCAGCTTGTAAATAATCTTAGATCTATTGGATATGAAATAGAATGTGATGTGATGAAAATTCAGCATACAGCGTCCATAGATTTTGTACGAATGATGGATGAGAGCTTTCAGAAGGCAGAGAAGATTATTGTTATATTAAGTCCAGAATACAAGCGAAAAGCAGATTCTTATCAGAGCGGTGTTGGAACAGAATATGAAATGATTGTCAATGATATGAGAGATCATCCGAAAAAATATATTCTAGCCACATTTGAGACACCGACAAAAGAAAAAATAGAAGAAATCTGCCCTGCATTTTTAAAGGGAAGAGAAATAATACAAATTACATATCCATTGGAAAAATGTACTTTGCTGTATAGAATGTCGGATACTTCTCAGTATATTTTCAGTGAGGTAAATGAAAAAAAGTTTATTCCGATTCCAGAGATTGTAGGTGGTAATGCAGCGGTAAAAAAAGTGATAGATGAAGAAAAAGCAGATAGCGAATGTGAAGAAGCAATTCCATCTGGATTTGATGAGTGTTCTAATAGCACAGCATTGTTTGATTTTCGCCTTAGACAAGCATTTCCGGGAATTCGAGGTCTAAAGATATTTGATGATCCAAAGATCTGCGTGGATAGATTAGAGATACTGCTGAGAAGTCCATTGAAATCACGAGAAATGACAGATCCAATTTGGTACTTTCGGGGAAGCAGTTGTATGAATATAGAGTCCTTTGAGAGATTATCAGATACAAAATGCTTGATTAATTGTGACGAATATGAGATTGACAAAGTTGCGGTATATGTAAATCCGGGAGAGTATTATAGAGAATTTCTTTATATTCAGACAAAACCGGATGTTCCATCGGGAGTTTATGAGATGCCAGATGATTTATATAATAATCCGCAGTTTGACTATGCAGGATACTATTATGAAGAATTTGGTATGTGTGGGGATGTACCGATTACCCGGACGGAATATGACGATGGAGCTGCGATAATCAATGGAAAAGTTGTACAATCTGGTTCAAACGCAGAAAATTTCAAGCTGAGACTTCGATATTTGACACCATATAATCTTGTGTTATGTGCCAAATTTCATCCATTTAACAGCAGTAAAGGTGATGAATTATCGAAAAAGTATTTAAATAATTTGTTAAAAGACGAGTGTACCTTAGAAGATTTTGTGCAGGCAAGTAGGGGATTACCACGGGGAAAAGAGATATATTAAAAGAAAGTTTTGAATGGGGAAGGTAGCGATGATGAATAGAGAAATTTATACTGGCAATTTGATGTATAAAGACATTTATTTTACGTTCATATATTATGATGGAGTCCTTAAGCTAGTCCCACAGCAAGGTCAGGAATATTTGCTTGAGAGAGAATTGTACGGAGATAATTTTGTAGGCGGAATTTTCAGAACATATCCTTTATATAGAATGGAAGATCCATTTTTAATAGGAACATGTAATGAAACCAGACAGCAGATGGTGTTTGTTACTAGATTAGGGGCATGTGTTTCAAGCATCAATGCTGTGCTTCACATTAAAATAGCAGCATATATAAATTACAGATTGCAACGAGATCGGATAGACAGGATGTGTTTTCGTAGTTATGAACTGGATGCAATTCATCCTGTAAATGAATCCTTTAGCTTCGATTTTGAAGAACCTGGATTATCGAAAGGAATCATGTCGGTTACTGCGAAAGATTTTGACTCTACTACAACAGAAAAGAATGTATTTCAAATTGAAGATAAAGAGGTTGCTGTCCAGTTTAGTGTGACGAGAAGCAGCAGTCATAAGATAGGTGAGCCACCTTTGACACTAAGCTCTGTAATGCTTTTTGAATTTGAAGCCACAGATGACTTCTTGTTCATTTATAAATTATGGATGATAGCGAAGCAGTTTATCCAGTATCTGTGTTATAGAAAGAATGTTTATTTTCCAGAGGTGGAGTTGTCTTGCCCAGTAGAAAATGGACTGCATGAGTCTTTTGCAACTTTGTATGTCATACAGGAAAATGCAGAGAATACGGAACTTGATAGTATAAGGAAAGGAAGAGTTATACAGCAAAAATATATTGCAGGGTGCGAAGGCAAGATTCTAACAGATATTGCGAATAATTTGATGTATAACAGACATATCCCTGAAAAAACGGGACAATCCATTGATGCTTCTCGTTTTATAATGATTACCGGTGCTTTTGAATGGGAATTTAGGAGACTTTATCCAGAGGGAGTGCCAAGAAGTAAAAAGAACAGAGAAATAGAAGAGATAGCAGAAAGTGCTATTCAAGACTTGATAGCGAATAGTACTGGCAGGCTGAAAAAGAAATATCAATTTTTAAAGAAATTGCTCAAGTCAGATTCTCTCCAAAATGAAATTCTGCAGGTCGGGAAAGATTATGATGATATTATCGGAAAGTATGGATCAAATTTATATCGCCTAAATAAGTTTGAATTAAAATATTCAGAGATGGGACAGAGATTAGCGAGTCAGAGAAATCATTTCGCACATGGAGATTTAGATAAGGATTTTATTGGATATTCATTATTGGATTTGATATATATGCAGTATATTGTGTATGCCATGCAGTTAAGGTATTATGGTGTCAGTGATCAAAATATAAGACGTGCGATCAATGAACTGTTTGGTCTGAATTACTATTTTAATGATAATAATGAAGAAAATGATTTAAAATGAGGAGGAATTACACAATGAACTTAGAGGAATTAAAGAAACAGGCAAATGCTGAAAACGAAAAAAAGGAAATTATTGGGAATTTGCAGGAGGAAGTGATTGCAAAATTTGAAGAATTTTTTACTGCAATGGATACAAGCTATCCGCTTTGGAATGCCAAAATGAAAGAGACAGTAAATATGTTTGTTGCTGATTTTGAGAAATATTTTTCAGCGAATGGATTTGATATAAAGGTTGCCATGCCTTTGACAGATGAACAGTATGGATTATTGGAAGCAACTTATAAGGAGTTAAAATTCACATTGTCAAATGTTAATTATGATCAAGAATCATTTGGGCTATTGAAGGATGGAAGGGGAATTGCAGAGTTTACTTTTGGATGCCCAGAAGGAACACCAAATTATTTTGCATGGAAGGATCTTCTTGTTGTAAATAAGACTCGACTCGTTGATATGAATGGTAATGTGAAAGACATTTACAAAAAGTTTGTTTCTCAATTTACAACAGAAGAGGAACTGAAACTTCTGGAAAAGAAAATTGAAATCAATATTAAGCATTTCCAGGATGCTATTGAGGCGGTCAACGCTACGGATCTGCGTATTTTTTGTGAGACAGAAAAGGGACATTCAGTTTGTAAGGACTTTGCAGAATTTATAGCACAAATTGGATAAAAGAAAAGGGAGAGTAACGAGATTGTTTTTATACATTTTAGAAAATACAACGAGCCAAATGATGAGAAAAAGGCGTCACGTCCGGTTTCACTAATCACGGCAACTTTGAAAATTGAGAAGCGATTAATAGCAAACGAATTTTCTACCATATTTGATAGCATAAAAAACAATCAGAAAGATATACTTTTCGTAATCGACTGTAGCCAGATAACCATTGAAAATCTTGCCGGTGAGCTGGAAAAATATAGGAGCAGATTTTCTGATGCGGTTAAGGAATTTCAGGCTGTAATCGGGTAATTACGGTATATTCTTTTCAAAAGTGGTATTTTGGGGCATGTGCCAACTCATCCGCACAGTTGTTTTCAAAATCACATTTTAGGAAGTTCACAGTGAACTTCCTAAAAGTTTTATAAAACTTATTAAATTAAATTTATACTATTTTAAGATATATCTCTTTTCAAAAAGGGGCTGATATGCTATTCTGTATACATCATAAGAGTTTCAAGTCTGTATAATCTACATAAGCTCTTCTGAAAAACAAATCATAGAAGGTGGTGGAATCCATGGGAAGAAAGGATATCATCACAAAAGAGTACATGGGGGACACAGAGGTATTTGCGGATGTGTTCAACCATATGATCTACCAAGGAAGAAAGGTTATTAATCCTAAGAATCTGAAGGAACTGGATACAGCGAAGATGATTATTCCATATGGAGCTGACGGGGCGGAGGTGCCTTATCAGAAATACCGGGATGTGTTTAAGATCCTGTGTGCCATGGAAGATGAAAATGCGGTGTATCTGCTTCTGGGAGTGGAGAACCAATCCACGATCCATTATGCGATGCCGGTGAAAAATATGGTTTACGATTCGCTGGAATATGCGGCGCAGGTGCAGAAATCAGAGTCTTCGCATAGAGGAGCATTGCGGAAAAAGGCTCCTAATGAGAAGAAACCAGATCCAGCAGAGTTTCTTTCTGGTTTTTACAGAGAAGACAGGCTGCTTCCGATTATAACAGTAGTCGTGTACTTCGGAGCTGACAGCTGGGACGCACCCAGGTCGTTGCATGAGATGCTGGTGGTGCAGGATGAAAAGATATTATCTTTGGTTCCGGATTATCGGATCAATCTGATCGCACCTGGGGAGATGAGTGAAGAGGAGCTGGAGCACTTTACTTCTAATTTTCATGAGGTAATGCAGTTTATTAAGTATTCCAAGGACGCAGAGAAGCTAAGCCAGCTCGTAGAAGATAATGCTGCATTTGAAACTATGGACAGGAAGGCTGTCCGTGTAATGGAGGAGATGACGGGAATGAAGATAGAAAAAGCGGATGAGGAAGAAAAGGTGAATGTATGTAAAGCAATTCAGGGTATTGAGGAAAGGGGCCGAATTGCGGGATTAGCCGAGGGGCGATCAGCGGGATTAGCCGAGGGGCGTGCTGCTGGACGAGCCGTTGGACGATCTGAAGGAATTCAGCATGAGCAGAAGCTGACAAAAGCTCTGTTAAGAGACAACCGCATTGACGATCTGAAACGTGCTCTTGAAGATCCTGATTTTCGCCAGAAACTTTTGGAAGAGTATGGAATTGATTAAACAGAGATTGCATGGACGAATCAGAACGACCATATAAGATGAATGCGAAACGTTTACAATTGTATATGAAAAATGTCTATCAGACATATGATTCGCAGGGAAAGGCAGGTAGCAATAATGACCAGACCTAATAAGTTTCCAGAGTATAATGCAGACCTGATACAGAAAGAATTGATAGAAGCTGTAACAGAATCATATGAAGAAACCGGAGAGCTGAAGATTATAGCCAATGAGTTTGACTTATCGCCATTGAAAATACGCGAGGCTGCTGTTGAGTTATTGCGTAAGAAGCGGGATGAGGATGCTCTATGGTCTGCAATAATTGCATTTCAAGGGTATCCCTTTCATACCTATTCCGGCTTGCCTTTTTTCTACAAAATCCCAGTGGGAAGAAAAGGATTGCTTAATAAGGAACTTTTGGTGGATCGAAGAGATAAGAGTAAAAGCTTAACATGGAGCTCTGTAATGCTTGCATATGAAAAAATCAGGAAATTAGATGGACAGATTGTTGAGAAGCCCAAAAATATAGGGGACATAAGGGGAATTTCTTATATATATCCTATATTTTATCGGTTTGGATTGATTGATGTGCCAGAAAAAGTAGCTGCAAGGATGGAATTGAAAAGTGTAGGAAATTAAGGCATTATGAGATGATGAAAAGGACAGGCGTGGATTTCTCCACTGCCTGTCCTTTTGCGAGGGGAATGTATCAGAAGCCTGCAAGTCTGAATACCATTAATTCACTTGCAGAGTTGTCGTCTCGTTTCTGTGTCATGAGAAGCATTAAAGAGCCATCATCTGTAACCTTTACATCTTCGATCCATGGGTATGAGGTTCCGAAGAATTCCTGGCAGTCTATTTCTCCAAGGAGGGTGCCATCCTTTGACCAGAAGTAGAGCTCTCTCATATTTCCATCTGCTGCTACATATCCGTTAGCAGTTTCTGCTATACCGGAGATACTTCCGATATGGGCAGGATCACCAGACTGGTCGCCGCCCAGAAGCAGCTGCTGGTTGCCATCCAGATCATAAACTGCTATCTTAGTCGGGGTGTCCTCTCCGGCAAGACGGCCATGTACCATAATATGGTCATTGCTGATCTCAATCAGGGAAACAGATCTGAAAATACCTGTCCTTGCTTCGTCATCGTCGATGGATGTTAAGATCCAGGGCTCTGTGAGTACACCGCCATCCTGGAATGTAACCTTCTCTGTATCGTTGCTAAGGTAATAGGTGATACCCCATGCTCCGGATGGATGTATGGCCGTATAAGCTTTCAGACCGGTTTCCAATACAATCTGTCCGTCCTTCATGACATCCAGTCCTTTGCTGGCACTGCGGGAAATATAAATCTTACCCTCTGAATCGGTAGACAGATCCAGACCCTGTTCCTCAAGTGTTTCAGAAGAAAGAGGATTCAGGGTACTTCCTGTATATTCGAAGGTTTCCAGAGTGTTATACAGCTGATGGTACATCCTGTCTCCGGAAAAAGCGAACTGATGGTGCATGGTCTCAAATCCGGCCTGAGGAGTACTAAACGGAATATACTCCGGAACAACAGTGAAATCTCCGACAGTTACACTCTGCAGCACTGGTTCAAATGGAGTTCCATCCCAGGGATAAGGTGCTTCCACATTGCCGGTATCTTCTAATTTCAGCGCCAGATTATTTAACACAGCGTTGGAAGAATCATTTTCTTCACCATAAAGGGTGATCTGATAGGTGACACCGGATGGTTCATGGCGATAAGTATAGTAAATTCTGTACTTGTCTGCGCTTCGTACATATTCCACATCACCAAAGGTTACCTTCTCCACATTACCATCTGCGTAATCATGAACATCAATGTTACAACTGCGCAGGTTACTTCGGAAGGAGTAGCTTGACTGCTCATTTGCTTTAATAGTTAAAGAGCTTTCTGCTTCCTTCTCGTCTTCTCCGACAAATACACTGGCGGAGGATGCGTTGTCATAGTCACTGATATCATCAGGATCATAATTCCAGTTGTCAGGAAGAGTAAGCGAGAATAAGCCTACATCAATGGTTTTATCATTGTCGCCATGGGCGGTGACAGTGCTTCCTGCCAGAAGGACAAGTCCGGTCAACAGAGGAAGCATTTTCCATAACTTCTTGTTCATATATAACACCTCATTTCTGTGGGGATTTTATTGTATCTTTATTTTCTCAGATTATAGCCGGGTTGTCACTGACACAAATGATAGTAATCTGACATATTTGCCACGTAATTAATTGCCGGTAGATTGTCATGTAATTAAATTTTCAGTGTGCTTTTATATTTTTTATAGGAATGGTATAATAGGGGTATTATAATTGACAGGAGGAGAAAGGAAATATGAAAAAGTATCTGAAGAGTATGGGATTTTCTTTACTGACATTTCTGGCTGTGGTAGTTTTTATGCCGATTATGGCTCACGCATATGCATTTACTCAGACTGTGGATATGCAGAAGACTGCTGAGGGCAGTTATTTTTTCGATGGGGAAGCTATGTCAGATGATTCTGATGCAGAGGATTATGTGGTGTATCACAAATTTTCAGTAGGGAAAACAGCACTGATTGAAATCTATGGAGATTCATATTATTTTTCAGGATCTTACTGGGAAGATAAGATGCATGGTGATTTCGCACTTTGCGATGAGCAGAAAAACGTGATCATGAATATCAAGGATTATGAGGATAGTGAGGGCTATGACAAGCATGGATATTGGGATTATTCTTATTTTCTGGTAAAACCTGGTACTTATTATTTACGCTATATTGGTTTTGACGGATATAAGCTGCATCTGGATTATAAATATTGTTCCAGGAAGCCGGCTGTTTCTAAGAACAAAGCGAAGCTGATAAAGGCTGGCAAGAGCGCTTCAGGATTTTTCTATCAGAATGAGAAGAAGTCTCACTGGTATAAGCTGAAGCTTACAAAAAGGAAAAAAATCAAGCTTAGTCTTACTTCATATGGTTCTGGACCGATAAGGGTATACCTGATAGGACCTGGAATCCGGACGAAGGATTCCTATATCTGGAGCTATGATACTACATATACAGACAAAATGGGTGATAAATATGAGCGCAGCCTGGCGCCGGGAACCTATTATCTGAAGGTGGTCAGGAATAAGGCTTCTATTTCAGGTATGTATTCGATTAAATGGAGATAAAATATTTTGTCTGAGCATATCATATTGAAAAAGGATTATTTGGTATGATATCGCTTGGCTTGTGTATGATCGTAAAGGATGAGGAAGCTGTATTGGACAGGATTCTGAAGCCAATGAGCCGGATCGTGGATAAAATTTATATCTGCGACACCGGATCATCAGATAGGACTAAGGAAGTTGCTGCAGCTTTTACAGAGGAGATTTATGATTTTCCATGGAATAATGACTTTTCTGCTGCCCGGAATTTTATTGCGGAAAAGGCAGACACAGATTACTGGATGTGGCTGGATGCAGATGATGTGATCACCAAGGAGAATCAGGTGAAGCTGAAAAGGCTGAAGGAGAACCTGACCAGGGATACTGATGTGGTAATGCTGGACTATGCGGTTGGGTTCGATGCCTGGGATAATGTCTCTTTTTCCTATTTCAGGGAGCGTATTATGAAGACCTCCCGGAATTTCAGATGGCAGGGAAGAGTTCATGAAGCTATCACCCCTGCGGGGAGGATTCTTTATTCGGATGTGCAGATCCAGCATCGGAAAATAAAAAATGAGGTGTCCTTTCGGAATCTGCACATATATGAAAAAATGCTTGATGCTGGGGAAATATTGACTACACGGCATTTGTTTTATTATGGCAGAGAGCTTTTTTATCATAAACAATATGAATATGCAATTTTAATTTTGGAAAAATTTCTGAAAGAACCAGATGGCTGGATAGAGAATAAACTGGACAGCTGTCTGGTTCTTTCTCATTGTTTCCAGGCTGTGGGAGAGCAGGAGAATGCACTTCAGGCACTTTTATCCAGTTTTGCTCTGGCGGCTCCAAGAGCTGAAATCTGTTGTGAAATCGGAAAAATATTTATGGAAAAACAGAAACCTGAGATTGCGGCATATTGGTATGGGCAGGCTCTTCTTGCACCGCATGATAAAGGAAATGGCGGATTTTATTATGCCGACTGTCACGATTTTATCCCATTTATCCAGCTGTGTGTCTGCCTGGATAGTGTGGGAATGCATAAAGAAGCTTATGAATTTCATAGGAAGGCTATGGAATTGAAGCCGAAGCATCCGGCGGTTATTCGAAATGAAAAGTATTTCCGGATATTCACCTGTAGGGATGGTGATTCATATATTGATAATGAATATTTCAGGTGTTGTGAGGAGAAATGTATGCTTTTTGATCGTCATAATCAGAAAACTTCTTCCCAGCAGGAGGATTCAAGTGATATTTCCTGTACATCCTGTTTCGGTAATAATCGCTGTGGCTGCGATTGTTCATGTCCGGGACAGGGCCCGGCAGGCCCTCGTGGTGCTACAGGCCCTATGGGACCAGTGGGGCCAAGAGGATGCCCTGGTGTGACAGGTCCAATGGGACCAAGAGGCTGTCAGGGACCGGTAGGTCCAGCTGGCCCAATGGGGCCGCAGGGTGAGCCGGGCTCCCAGGGCTTTCCAGGTCCTACGGGAGCGACCGGCCCGGCGGGAGTAGCAGGTCCTACGGGAGCGACCGGCCCGGCGGGAGCAACTGGTCCTACAGGAGCAACCGGCCCGGCGGGAGCAACTGGCCCTACAGGAGCAACCGGCCCTACGGGAGTAGCAGGTCCTACAGGAGCGACCGGCCCGGCGGGAGCAGCAGGTTCTACAGGAGCAACCGGTCCTACAGGAGCAGCCGGCCCGGCGGGAGCAACTGGCCCTACAGGAGCAGATGGCCCTCGCGGTGAGACAGGTCCCACAGGAGCAGATGGCCCTACGGGAGCAACCGGCCCGGCGGGACCTACAGGTCCAACAGGCCCTGCCCCTGCTCCGGCAGCAGCAGTGGCAGATGCCACCGGAACAGAAGATGTAGTGACTCAGTTAAATACTCTCCTGGCGAATCTTCGTGCAGCCGGGATTTTAAGGGAATAATGTTAAGTGGCTGCCATCCGGCTATGATGCCGGGTGACAGCCACCTGTCTTACTTACTGTAATTTTTTACCCTGTTCAAATTTCGGTTCACAGGTTAGTTCTACGCCCAGTTTACGGAAGGAAAGAAGGTCTACGGAGGACAGCATAACAGAGGTATGTGCCTGGCATCCCTTCAGCTTGGGAATCTGCTCCAGAGCAAGACGGGCATCCGGATTGGAAGCGGCACTGATGGAAAGTGCAATCATAGTTTCGTCCATATGAAGGCGAGGATTCTTACTTCCAAGATAGTTTGTCTTCAGCTCCTGGATAGGATGGATGGCATTAGGTGAGATCACATGCTTCTCATGGTCGATTCCGGCCAGCTCCTTCAGTACATTCAGAAGAAGGGCAGAGGAAGCACCCAGAAGATCGGAGGTCTTACCTGTGACGATTCTTCCGTCCTCAAGCTCCATAGCAGCAGCCGGAGCACCGGTAAGCTTCTCTCTCTCAAGGGCAGCCGGAACAACCTTACGATCCTCAAGGGAGGCATGTGCCTGCTTCAGAAGAAGCTCCAGCTTGTATACCTCTTCCTCTGTGCCGGTGCCGGCGAGAAGGGCATCCATGCTCTTATAATATCTGCGGATGATTTCCTGGCGGGAAGCCTCCTGGCAGACTGAATCATCTACAATACAGTTGCCGGCCATATTAACACCCATGTCTGTAGGTGATTTGTACGGGCACTCACCCATGATCTTCTCGAACATGGCCTGTACAACAGGGAAGACCTCTACGTCTCTGTTATAATTAACGGTCGTTTCCCCATATGCCTCCAGATGGAATGGATCGATCATATTTACATCATTCAGGTCTGCTGTAGCTGCTTCATAAGCCAGGTTCACAGGGTGCTTCAGTGGAATATTCCAGATCGGGAAGGTCTCGAACTTGGCGTAGCCTGCGCTGACACCTCTCTTATATTCATGATAAAGCTGGGAGAGGCAGGTTGCCATTTTTCCGCTTCCAGGTCCTGGTGCAGTGATCACAACCAGCGGCCGTGTAGTCTCGATATAATCATTCTTACCATAGCCCTCGTCACTTACGATCAGTGAGGTATTGCTGGGATATCCCGGGATATTGTAAAGTACATAAACCTTGATGCCCAGCTTCTCCAGACGCTTCTTAAATGCGTCTGCGCTCTCCTGTCCGGAGTAGCGTGTGATACAAACGCTTCCTACATAAAGTCCTCTGCTGGAAAACTCGTTCATGAGACGAAGTACATCCTCGTCATAGGTGATGCCGAGATCACCACGGATCTTATTCTTCTCAATATCAGGAGCTCCGATAACGATTACAATCTCAGCCTGGTCTGCAAGCTGCATCAGCATACGAAGCTTACTGTCTGGCTCGAAGCCAGGGAGAACACGGGAAGCGTGGTAATCATCGAAAAGCTTGCCTCCAAATTCCAGATAAAGCTTGTTGTCAAATTTGCTGATACGTTCACGAATATGCTCAGACTGCATCTTCAGATACTTGTCATTATCGAATCCAATTTTCTTCATTCTGTCTTTCCTCTCTTTTCTCTGATTGCTCAACCGGCGTCTGCCGCAAAAAAACTATGCTCCTAGTATACTACAGTTCGAGCAGTAAAAAAAGTATCTATTTGTTCTTAAAAGTGAAAATTTTTGGCTTTTATTTTCAAAAATTTCAGAGAGTTTTCGCAATATCCTGGTTGATTTATCTTTCAATTATCTTTATAATAAAAAGGATAATAAGGAGGAACGAAATGGATAATAATCTGGATAACAATCAAGGCGGTCATCGTCCTGATAAAGGGGATCCAAGAAGAAATCAGGATCCGAACCGTAATAAGAAGAATCATCAGTCCATTCTGGCTTTTCTGATATGTCTTTTGGTTACTCTGGTATGTTTCAGTCTGTTTACCAATATGCTGCAGGATAATTCCAGCGAGATCACATATGATAAGTTTATTGATATGGTGAATAATAATGAAGTGAAATCAGTCACACTTCAGTCTGATAATCTGACCATTGTGCCGAAGAAGCAGGTGAATCCTTATCAGGAAATCAGCTATTACACTAATCTCACAGAGGATGAGACTGCCCTTACCAAGCGTCTGGAGGGAACAGGGATTATTTTTAAATCTGAGCCGCCGGATGCCCTGGGAGAATTTATGGCAATGATGCTCAGTGTGCTTCTGCCCTCAGTTCTTCTGTTTGTGCTTCTTATGTTCTTCATGCGCCGCATGAATAAGGGTGGCGGTGGAGTAATGGGAGTTGGAAAGAGCCGCGCTAAGGCCTATGTGCAGAAGGAGACCGGGATCACCTTTAAGGATGTGGCAGGTCAGGATGAGGCCAAGGAGTCCTTGCAGGAGGTTGTGGAATTTCTTCACAATCCTGGTAAATATGTTGAGATCGGTGCCAAGCTGCCTAAGGGCGCATTGCTTGTAGGACCTCCTGGTACCGGTAAGACTCTTCTCGCCAAGGCAGTAGCAGGTGAGGCTCATGTGCCATTCTTTTCCCTTTCCGGATCGGAATTTGTGGAGATGTTTGTTGGTGTGGGTGCTTCCCGTGTCCGCGACCTTTTTGAGGAAGCTAAGAAGAATGCACCTTGTATTGTATTTATTGATGAGATCGATGCTATCGGTAAGAGCCGTGATTCCCATTACGGCGGTGGAAATGACGAGCGTGAGCAGACACTGAACCAGCTGCTTGCGGAGATGGATGGTTTCGATACCTCCAAGGGACTTCTGATCCTGGCAGCGACTAACCGTCCGGAGGTACTGGATCCGGCGCTTCTTCGTCCGGGACGCTTTGACCGTCGTGTTATTGTTGACCGTCCGGATCTGAAGGGACGTATCGATATCCTGAAGGTTCATGCGAAGAATGTACGACTTGACGATACTGTTGATTTCGAGGCGATTGCCCTTGCCACCTCAGGCGCTGTGGGATCAGACCTTGCCAATATGGTAAATGAGGCTGCAATCCTGGCTGTTAAGAATGGCCGCCATGCAGTTTCACAGAAGGATCTCCTTGAATCTGTAGAGGTAGTCCTTGTGGGTAAGGAGAAGAAGGATCGTATTTTAAGTGCCCAGGAGCGCCGTATCGTTTCTTATCACGAGGTTGGTCATGCGCTGGTAAGTGCCCTTCAGAAGGATGCGGAGCCGGTTCAGAAGATCACGATTGTGCCTCGTACCATGGGAGCCCTTGGTTATGTAATGCAGGTTCCGGAAGAGGAGAAATATCTGAATACCCAGAAGGAATTAGAGGCTATGCTGGTGGGATATCTGGGAGGACGCGCTGCTGAGGAGATTGTCTTTGACAGTGTAACTACAGGTGCTTCTAATGATATCGAGCAGGCCACGAAGGTAGCCCGGGCCATGATCACTCAGTACGGTATGTCGAAGAAATTCGGTCTTATGGGGCTTGCGACTCAGGAGAACCAGTATCTGAATGGGCGCGCTGTTCTTAATTGTGGTGATAATACAGCTACAGAGGTTGACCATGAGGTTATGGAGCTGCTCCGTGTTTCCTATGAGGAGGCTAAGCGACTGATCAGCAGCCACAGAGAGGCACTGGATAAGATTGCCGCTTACCTGATCCGTAAGGAGACTATTACAGGTAAGGAATTCATGATTATTTTCCGGGCTGTTGAGAAGGGACTTGAGGTTTCAGAAGAGCTGGATTCAGAAGGGCTGAAGGCTCTGGATGAGGCTGTGAAGGCTGAGAAGGAAGATGGCACAACAAGTGAGATGCAGACTCCGGAGACAGAGGATGAGGTCCAGCCTGAGGATGCAGGTTCAGCAAGTTTATAATGTTAAATAGATCAAAATCAGAACCGGGAGACATGCTTTCCCGGTTCTTTTCAAAAGGAGAGTTTCTATGTTCCTGATCGAAGAAGAATTGAAGAAGCTGCCTGGTAAGCCAGGTGTCTATATTATGCATGGGGAAAAGGATGAGATCATCTATGTGGGAAAGGCAGTAAGCCTGAAGAACCGTGTCCGTCAGTATTTTCAGAGCAGCCGGAATAAAGGTGCCAAGATCGAGCAGATGGTCACTCATATTACAAGATTTGAGTATATTGTCACTGATTCTGAGCTGGAGGCCCTGGTTTTGGAGTGTAATCTGATCAAGGAGCACCGCCCGAAATACAATACCATGCTGAAGGATGATAAGACCTATCCTTTTATCAAAGTGACTGTGAATGAACCATATCCCAGGATTCTTTTTACCCGTACTATGAAGAAGGACAAGGCGAAATATTTCGGACCTTATACAAGCTCTACAGCAGTGAAGGATGTGATCGAGCTGGTAAGAAAGGTTTACATGATCCGCTCCTGCAATCGCACCCTTCCCAGGGATTGTGGCAAGGATCGTCCTTGTCTGTATTATCATATGAAGCAGTGTACGGCACCCTGCCAGGGATATATAAGCCAGGAGGAATATAAAGAAAATATTTCACGGGTGCTTCATTTTCTCAATGGTAATTTTCAGGAGACGATTGATAAGCTGACAGAAAAAATGCTGGCAGCTTCTGAGGAGATGCGCTTCGAGGATGCTGCCGGATATCGTGATTTAATTAACAGTATCAAACGGATCGGAGAGCGGCAGAAGATTACTGCTTATGGTGAGGAGGATAAGGATATCATTGCGGTGGCAATGGATGAAAGTGAGGACCTGCGTGAGCAGGATGCTGTTGTCCAGGTGTTCTTTATGCGAGGGGGCAGACTGATCGGAAGAGATCACTTTTTCCTCAGGGTTGCGAGAGGGGATACCAGAGAACAGGTGTTGTCAAGCTTTCTGAAGCAGTTTTATGCAGGTACACCATTTATTCCGGCTGAGATCATGCTTCAGACGGAAATCGAGGATGTTCAGATCATTGAAGACTGGCTGTCTGCAAGGCGTAAGCAGCGTGTCCATATCCGTGTGCCGAAAAAGGGTACCAAGGAGAAGCTGGTGGAGCTGGCCAGGGAAAATGCCTGGATGGTTCTTTCCAAGGACAGAGAGCGGATCAAGCGGGAGGAAGGCCGTACCATTGGTGCTGTGAAGGAGATAGAGGGCTGGCTGGGGCTTAAGAATATTGTGCGTATGGAGGCGTATGATATTTCTAATATCAGCGGCTTTGAGTCTGTTGGTTCTATGGTGGTTTACGAAAAAGGCAAGCCAAAGCGCAGTGATTATCGTAAATTTAAGATTAAATGGGTACAGGGACCGAACGATTACGCCAGTATGGAGGAGGTGCTTACAAGGCGCTTTACCCATGAATCCAGGGGAGAATTCGACAGCTTTTCCGTGTTTCCGGACCTCATCCTTATGGATGGTGGCCGTGGGCAGGTAAACATTGCCCGGAAGGTGCTGGAAAAGCTGGAAATTGATATTCCTGTGTGCGGTATGGTAAAGGACGATAATCACCGTACCAGAGGAGTGTATTTTAATAATGTTGAGATCCCTATTGATACAGAGAGTGAAGGCTTCCATCTGGTCACCAGGATTCAGGATGAGGCTCACCGGTTTGCGATAGAATATCATCGCTCCCTTAGAAGTAAGGAACAGGTACATTCTGTTCTGGATGATATTCCGGGAATCGGGGAGACCAGGAGAAAGGCTTTGATGAGACGGTTCCGTTCCATTGAGAATATCCGGAATGCTTCTGTAGAGGAATTAAGTGAAACCCAGTCTATGAATGCACAGAGTGCAGAGGCTGTATATAGTTTTTTTCACAAGATTCAACATTGAAGTTGTAAAGAAAATTGTGTATAATATATAAGTGTGGGCTTTGCCTGCAGTTAGTTCATCAAAGGAAAAAAAGGAGATAAAAGCATGAAGGGTGTACAGCTTACCAAGCTGGCGCAGGAACAGAATCTGACTAACCTGACGCCTGATATTGACCTTACAGAGATTTATGTGAAGACAGCAGAAATAAACCGTCCTGCTTTGCAGCTTACAGGATACCTGGAGCATTTTGCGAACGAGCGTGTTCAGATCATCGGATATGTAGAGTATACTTATCTGATGCAGCTAAGTGATGAGGAGCGGGCATTCAAGTATGAGCGCTTTATCTCCAGCAAGATTCCCTGTGTTATCTTCAGTACTATGACAAGACCTTCACAGGATATGATCGATCTTGCGTATAAATATAATGTACCTACATTTGTAACAGAGAGAACTACCTCCAGTCTGATGGCTGAGATCATCCGTTGGCTTGGAGTTCAGCTGGCTCCTTGTATCTCTATCCATGGTGTGCTTGTGGATGTTTACGGCGAGGGTGTTCTGATCACCGGCGAGAGTGGTATTGGTAAGAGTGAGGCGGCTCTTGAGCTGATTAAGCGTGGTCACCGTCTGGTAAGTGATGATGTGGTAGAGCTTCGCAAGGTAAGTGATGTTACACTGGTTGGTTCTGCACCGGATATCACCCGTCACTTTATTGAGCTTCGTGGTATCGGTATTATCGATGTAAAGACATTGTTTGGTGTTGAGAGTGTTAAGGATACCCAGTCTGTTGATCTTGTTATCAAGCTTGAGGAGTGGGACCGCGACAAGGAGTATGATCGTCTGGGACTTCATGAGGAGTATACAGAGTATCTCGGGAATAAGATCGTGTGTCATTCCCTTCCGATCCGTCCTGGCCGTAATCTGGCTGTTATCGTTGAGTCTGCAGCTGTTAACCACAGACAGAAGAAGATGGGGTATAATGCAGCTGAGGAGCTGTACAAGCGTGTACAGGCGAATATTGCCAGAAAGAGAGACGAATAATCAATAATCTAAGATTTTAAGTAGAAAGGATAGGTATTTATAATGGGAATGTATTGTTTTGGTATTGATGTTGGAGGTACCTCTGTAAAATGTGGTCTGTTCCTTACTAACGGAACTCTGGTTGAGCAGTGGGAGATTCCTACAAGAATAGAGAATAACGGTTCTTCAATTCTTCCGGATATTGCAGAAGCAATTAAGAAGAAGCTGGATGAGAGAGGAATTACAAAGGATAATGTAGACGGTGTTGGAATCGGTATTCCGGGACCGGTTAATGAGAAGGGTGAAGTACCTATGGCAGTAAACCTTCACTGGGGCTTTAAAGCTGTAGCGAGCGAATTAAGCGCACTTACCGGACTTCCGGCAAAGGCAGCTAATGATGCTAACATAGCAGCTCTTGGAGAGTCCTGGAAGGGTGCCGCAGAGGGCTCCAGTAATGTGATCATGGTAACTCTTGGCACAGGTGTTGGCGGTGGAATCATCATCGACAGTAAGATTATCGCAGGTCATCATGGCGCTGGCGGTGAGATCGGACATGCATGTGTGAACCACAATGAGACTCGTCCATGTAACTGTGGCAATCATGGATGTCTGGAGCAGTATGCATCTGCAACTGGTATTGTCCGTGTGGCAAATGATATTCTGGAAGAGAGTACAGAGGACAGTAAGATGCGCCATGTGCAGAGACTTTCTGCGAAGAATGTACTGGACTTCTACAAAGAGGGTGATGCCCTGGCTGTTAAGACTATGGAGAAGGTTGGAGATGTTCTGGGAAGTGCACTTGCTATGTTTGCCTGTGTTACAGATCCGGAAGCAATTGTAATCGGCGGTGGTGTATCTAAGGCTGGTAAGGCTCTTACAGACTGCATCCAGAAGTATTTCCAGAAATATGCATTCCCATCCTGCAAGAGCACACCAATCATTCTGGCAAGCCTGGGAAATGATGCCGGTATTTACGGCGCAGCCCGTATGGTGATTAAGGACTGATCACGTTGGAAATAATGTAATACATAATAAAATACCCTGTGCGATATCTGACTGGTATACAGCAGATACTGCGCAGGGTATTTTTTATCTTAATTCTTAATAGTAGTAGATGTCATCACTACCGCCGGTATCATTACCGGTATCACCACCTGTTTCATCTGGGTACTGGATATCTCCGCCATCACCATTTCCATCGCCTCCGGTGCCATCGCCTCCGGTGCCGTCACCACCAGTGCCGTCACCATTCTCGGTGCCGTCCGGGTTTTCAGGAGCTGTGGTTTCCTCGTCGGAGATTTCCATTTCCTCTTCTTCGTCATATTCGTAGAAGTGCTGGTCACAGTAATCAGTTGGCATAGTTCCGATATCGAAATATTCTTCGGTAACCGGGCATCCCACTCTCGGAAGAAGTCCTGTCTCAGCACAGATACTGATCTGCTCGATACCTTCAGGTACCTCGAAATCTTTGTATTCCATGCCCTGGTGGATACGGCTCATAACCTTACGCCATAAGGTCTTATGGAAGTTACGTGCTTCACCCTCCGGAATCTTCTGGTTGCCATCGTAGCCGGACCATACTGCACAAGTGTAATATGGTGTGTAGCCTACGAACCAAAGGTCATTGTATGCATCAGTAGTACCTGTCTTGCCGGCAACTGCCATATTATCAAGCTGGCAGGCTGTACCGGTACCATTCTGAACTACATCCTCAAGAGCGCTTGTGAGAAGATAAGCGGTTGTTTCTTTAATAACGGAACGTCCAACGGAGTTATTCTCAATCAGTACATTTCCATTATGGTCAAGGATCTTGGTATAGTAAACCGGTTTAATATAGTTACCGCCATTGGCAATGGCTGCATATGAAGCGCAAAGCTCTACGTTCTTAACACCATAGGTCAGACCACCAAGTGCAGTAGGCAGGTTGGCATCTGTGAAAACATTTCCATTAGAATCTGTGTCAGCCTCTGTGCCGTGTGCCAGTGTGGTAAATCCAAAGTTGTCAAGGTATTTCAGTCCAAGTTCAGGGGTTACATCCTCAAAACACTGAACAGCTACTGTATTTATAGAATTACGGATGGCAGTGCGGATGGTAGTGGTACCATTGTAGCTGCCGCTGGCATTATTAACCGGTGCTCCGTTGTCATAGGTGATTGGCTGATCCTCATAGGTCGTAGCCAGTGTCATACCCTTCTCATTAAGAGCCGGAGCATAGGTGGATACGATCTTGAATGTAGAACCAGGCTGACGCGTACTGTCTGTAGCACGGTTCAGGGTGAGGCTGGCAGTCTTGGTTCCGCGTCCGCCGATGATAGCCTTCACATATCCGGTATGCTGGTCAATAATAGTCATTGCTGACTGAGGCTGCGGTGCAAAGTTAATACGCTCTGCAACAACGGTGCTTCCGTCTGCAAGAATGTTAGCTTTATAACGATCTACATATGTCTGTCCCTCGTCCTGGGTATCAAACAGAAGATCAAAGGATGGATCCTCGTTCTGGAAGTAGAGCTTCATCATTTCTTTGCTGTAGTTTACTTCCTGTCCGTCAGGCTGCTTCACAGTAAGTGCATAGTCAAGAGCATACTGTACATAATCCGGATAGTTGGAAGGATCTGAGTATTCCTCATCCACAATCCTCTGGATGTCCGGATCCTGGGTGGTCATGATCTTCAGACCGCCGCTGTACAGAAGGTTCTGAGCCTGTGTCTTGGTGTAGCCCTTAATATTCATCAGGTCATTGATAACCTGCTGTGTAAGCTCGTCCTCGAAATAAGAGTAAGTCTTGCTGGAAGACTGGGTGTTATAAGCCTGTGCGTCCTGAATACGGGTATAGACATCATCATTCAGGGCTTCATCATACTGCTCCTGGGTGATATAACCCTGAGCCAGCATATGGTCAAGAACCTCTTTACGTCTCTTGGCGTTCTCCTTAGGGTTCTCAATGGGGTTATACTTGGTAGGAGCCTGGGTGATACCTGCAAGTGTAGCACACTCAGAAAGGTTCAGATCCCATACGTCTTTATTAAAATACTGACGGGCAGCAGCCTGTACACCGTATGCACCTGCACCAAGGTTAATGGTATTCAGGTAATTCTCCAGGATCACGCTCTTGTCACCGATCTTCTTCTCAATCTCAATAGCAAGATACTGTTCTTGAAGCTTACGTGTAAAACGCTCCACCTGCGTGGATTCGTTAGTCCAGTTAGTGAAGACATTGTTCTTCAGAAGCTGCTGGGTAATAGTACTTGCACCCTCGGAAAAGCTTCCGGTAGTAAGTGCTTTCACACCGGCACGAAGAATACCTCTTACATCGATTCCATTATGTTCATAAAAACGCTCATCCTCGATAGCCACTACAGCGTGCTGCAGATCCTCTGGTATCTGGTCAATGGAAACCGGAAGACGGTTCGCATTCGGCGCCGCCAGCTTACGAAGCTGATTTCCATTACAGTCATAGAGGAAAGTGGCATAACCAAGAGGCATGATATCCACTTCATTTACGTCCGGCGTATTTGCAAGTATTCCACGAATGGAACCGATTCCCAGAGTGGATACGGCAACGCACAGAGCAATCAGGCCGATGAAAAGGACTCTGATCAACGAAACATGTGCTCTTTTTCCCATCATGGACGAGCGGGAAATAAGGGAATTCCGTTTCTTAGAGGCCGATTTTTTTCCGTAGTTCATGATAAACCTCCTTTATAATCCGTTCTATTATATCAAATCTCTATTCGTAAATAAACCCTAAAATCTAATATTTCTGTGAACTCTTTGCAGTTGCTGGGATTTTTTCCAGAATTAAGCAGGTTTATTCATTTTTCCTGGGACTGGAAAACAGAGGGGATTCATGATACACTATACAAATGATGAAGGTTGTGTGTCGATCTTTATGTGTATTTTTGATTTTGGAGGTTCCCATATGCTGGAGAATTATAAGACGATCTATGCAGGCGGCGAGGGGGAGATCACAGAGAAGAAGTCCCGCTTTATTGCCACAGTACGCCTTGTGGAAAAGGAAGAGGACGCTCTTGCCTTTATAGAGGAAATGAAGAAGAAATACTGGGACGCCAGACATAATTGCTACGCATATTCTATTGGAGAACACAGGGAGTTTACAAGATGCAGTGATGACGGTGAGCCTTCCGGAACTGCAGGACGTCCTATGCTGGATGTGATACTGGGAGAAGATATTTATAATGTGGCAGTGGTGGTGACCAGATATTTCGGGGGTGTGCTCCTTGGCACCGGTGGACTGGTAAGAGCTTATTCAGGAGCAGTGCAGGCCGGACTTGGCGAGAGTGTGATAATCGAGAAGCATCACGGGATTTCCCTGGCATTAACAGCAGATTATACCGCCATTGGCAAGCTGCAGTATATTGCGGCTGAGAATCAGCTGCCGGTTCTGGATACAGAATATACGGATAAGGTGATTATGCATCTTCTTGTCCCAAGTGACCAGGTGGGACGGATTGAGAAGGTTATTACAGAGGCTACCAGTGGACGGGTGAAGCTGGAGAAGGAGAAGGAATTATATTTCGCAGATGTGGAAGGCGAAATCAAGTTATTTGATCATTAAGCTTCGCGAACAGGAGGGGCAAATATAAAGCGCAAAAAAAGCTCAGGGCAGAGGATAGGATCTGTCCTGAGCTTTCCTGATCTTCAGATTATCAGCACTTCTCCGGTTCCGGATAATCCACACCGAAGGTGTCAACTGTCATGGTTCTGATTTTCTGCTCGTCAAGAGGTCTGTCGCTGTAGTCTGTATCAGTCTCAGCAATTGCATTTACCACATCCATGCCTTCGATCACTTTACCAAAAGCTGCGTAAGCACCGTCAAGGTGTGGTGAATTCTTGTGCATGATGAAGAACTGGCTTCCCGCTGAATCAGGATGCATAGCTCTCGCCATGGAAAGAACGCCCTCTGTATGTCTTAAATCATTCTTCACACCATTCTGGGCAAACTCACCCTTAATGCTGTATCCCGGACCGCCCATTCCGGTTCCGTCCGGACATCCGCCCTGGATCATGAAGCCACAGATAACACGGTGGAAAATAAGTCCGTCATAAAAGCCCTTTTTTACAAGGCTGATGAAGTTATTTACAGTGTTCGGTGCAATCTCCGGATATAATTCTGCTTTCATTACATCACCGTTATCCATAGTAATGGTAACAACTGGATTTGCCATAGTTTGCTCTCCTTTTTCAAAAAGTATTGTATTTCGTTATTCGTTCTATTATAATATGCAAAGAGCAATTCTGCAAGTAAAAGGAGCTGTAAAGCGATGATAAAAGAAACATTCAGCCCGGAGGAGACTTTTTCCTTTGGTAAATGGATCGGGGAAAACGCCCTTCCGGGACAGGTATATACGCTGGTAGGAGACCTTGGAGTGGGAAAGACTGTTTTCACCCAGGGAGTGGCAGAGGGACTTGGCATTACAGAGCCGGTAAACAGCCCTACTTTTACCATTATCCAGGAGTATGAAAGTGGCCGCATGCCTTTCTATCACTTCGATGTGTACAGGATCGGGGACATCGAGGAGATGGAAGAAATCGGCTATGACGATTATTTTTATGGAAATGGTATCTGTCTCATCGAGTGGGCGAATCTGATCGAGGAGATCCTGCCGGAACACATTATAGAGATCACCATTGAGAAAAATCTGGAAAAAGGCTTTGATTACCGTAAGATCACTGTAACCGGACTTCCGGAGTAAAGCTTGATTATCCCTGCAAAGTGGGGAAAGTAAGGAGAAAAAATGAAGATTTTAGGTCTTGACAGTTCAGGAATCGTTGCTTCCGTTGCAATAGTGGAGGATGAGAACCTGATCGCAGAATACACTGTAAATTACAAAAAGACACATTCCCAGACTCTTCTTCCCATGTTGGATGAGCTGGTGAAGATGACAGAGCTGGAGCTGGATACTATTGATGCCATTGCTGTGGCAGCAGGACCGGGATCCTTCACCGGACTTCGTATCGGTTCTGCTACGGCGAAAGGACTTGGCCTGGCACTTAAGAAGCCACTGGTTGAAATACCTACAGTGGATGCCCTTGCTTACAATTTATATGATGCCAGGGCTTTGATCTGCCCGATCATGGATGCAAGAAGAAGCCAGGTGTATACCGGAATCTACCGTTTCCAGGAGCATAAGCTGGTAACTGTGGAGGAACAGATGGCAGTTCCTATGGCTGAGATGATCGATAAATTAAATGCAAGAGGGGAAGAGGTGATCTTCCTCGGAGATGGTGTCCCTGTTTTTGCCCAAATGATCCAGGAGAATCTGAAGGTGCCTTATTCCTTCGCACCTGCCCATGTAAATAAGCAAAGAGCAGCAGCAGTGGCAGCTCTTGGTGAGATTTATATAAAAGAGGGCAAAGTGGTGACTGCTATGGAGCATGTACCGGAGTATTTAAGGGTATCCCAGGCAGAGCGTGAGCGTGCCCAGAAATTACAGGAAGAGAAATCAGTCAGATAATAGGAGAAGTTATATTATGATTCTTCGTGAAATGCTAGTAGATGACCTGGAACAGGTTATAAAGATTGAGAACGAGATGTTCTCTCCGCCGTGGACCAGGGAGGGCTTTTTTACCTATCTTACACGAAAGGATGCAATGTTTCTGGTGGTGGAGGAGAAGGGAGAGATTCTGGCTTACTGTGGGCTGATCATGGTTCTGGATGAAGGTGATATTACAAATGTGGCGGTGCGTCCGGACAGACAGAGAGAGGGAATCGGACATTTTCTCATGGACAGCCTGATCCGTCTTGCCGGTGAGCAGGGCGTGACAACCATCCATCTGGAGGTTCGTGTGGGAAATGAGACCGCTATCCGGCTTTATGAAAGAATGGGATTTACAAGAGACGGGATCCGTAAGAATTACTATACGGACCCCGTGGAAGATGCTTTACTTATGACACGCCATCCCAACTGACTAAGAATCAGAAGCACAGCCGCTGTCAGGCTGAGTATGAACCCAAGTGACTTACCGGGTGCATGAAATTCAATCTGGATTTCATGTGCCCCTTTTTGTAATGGAAAACCAAGAAATGCTTTGTTTACTTGTATGGGCGTAACCTCTTTTCCGTCTACATATGCGGTATAGCCTCTGGAAAAGGTATAAGAGGTTACGAAATATCCATTCTCAGGCATATCTATGCTGCCGTTGATGATTTCCTTTCCGGAGGTGCTGCCATCCTGAAATTCCACTATACCCGGATGGGAAAGTGCAGATAAAGGAATGGTATAGGCATGCACATTTTTGATCTTATAGTTACCTTTGGAATAGGTAATATCCAGAGCCTCCAGCTCTTCATCAGAGGATATCATATAGCAAAACCTCTCGTTATTGTTAGGATAAGGCGCTTCAGAGCCGGACAGTCTGTTTCGGATACCATTTATTATAATCGATACATCTTTTTCACCGTCGTATTCTACATCAAATGAAATAAGCAGAATAGTGGAGCCGGGCAGTGCATGTGGCAGCTGGCAGCGAAGTGTCTCGCTGCTTTTTTCTGTTTTATGCTGGAAGAAATCCTCTGGTAAAGAGTATTCCTTCATCTGAGAAGTGTAGGGCGCCGATAAGTCCGATAAGTCCGATACAATAGTACGGTTTGTAATGGTATCCAGTGTCTGCGGGTAAGAAAGCTTATCATAATCGCTTTCTGATAACAACGCAGTACTTCCGTAAGCAATAGGCAGTACATTTTTATTTTCTGCAAGTATATGACCGGATTTTTCCTGAAGAGCTGTGTAACCTGCAGGTACTTTATCTGCCTTGGTCTGAATATACCGCACACCCATGAGATATTCCTGGAAAGGATTGGCATCTGCTGTCATGGCAACACGGTTCCGGATGCTGATAGGCATTTGCAGAATGTCATACATCAGTTTGTTGTAATTACTGTTGGATATGGATGAATATAATGTACTTTTGTTCTGATTACCTGTGATCACATAATTGGTATTGTTGGAGGGGTGTTCGATCACATCGAAACGAGCCTGGGGATTTTCACAGTAGCGCTCCAGATCCTCCTTGGAAAAATAATCCCTGGATTCGTCGGCTACGGTGACATAATGCTCTTCCTGCCCTTTTGCCAGATAAAGCATGGCTGGGATAGCGAGTAAAAGCACAAGTCCGCAGAAATCTGCATGCCAGGAGCCTACAGGAACTTTGATTCCCTTTTCCTCCATGAAAATCCCGGCAGAAACGCAGATAAGGAGTAGTATCAGATCTGCAGTAATAATGTGCCGTACCTGCTGATTATGTATGAGGAAAAGAAGCTGTACGATTACCGGAATCCCACAGAGCAGTGCCAGCGGCAGGCTGTGCCGTATTTTTCCATGTCGGAGTCCCTCCAGAGCCTGCGCTGTGAGATACAATATCAAAGGCAGAAATGGAATCAGACATTTGGGACGTACATATAAGGTGGCGTTTAAAATCCAGTAAAAAATATCAAAAAACAGCAGTATGAAAACAGCAATTGCCAGTTTGCGTGTCTTTTTTTCTCTGATACAGAGGAAAAGAGCGTACAGGCAGAAAAGAGTCAGTCCGCAGCCGTAGGGACTGTAGAGAATGCTGTCCAGTGTAGGGTTAACTCCCAGAATTTTCAAAAGGGAGGTGGAAGAACCGGTGTCTTTTTGGTTTCCAAGGATAGCAAGCCCGGTGGGAAGCAAAAGAAACAGATTCATGGCTACAGCAAAGGACACATCCAGAATATAGTTCCACCATATTTTATGCTTTAGCTTTTTTTTCTTCTTATCGGAAGTATTTTTCAGATAATCCGGCAGCAGGTGGCAGATATAGAGGATACAAGCCACGAAGCAGGAGGGGAAAAAGTAAAAGCTGTGCAAAACACAGAAAAACAGTGAAATTATCAGACCAAGGTGAGGCCGGAATCGGTATATGTCCTGTTCTTTCTGGGCGAAAATCCTGTCCAGGCAGAGAAATGCCAGAATGAGGAATGGTAAATAATTCACAAACATGATCTGCCGATGAGCCTGGAAAAAACAGTTGGCGCAGAGATAAAAAAATCCGCAGACAAAGCCGGTAAAATCAGAAAAGCCCTTTTGGTGCAGCCAGTAATAAAGAAGACCACCGCCAAGGAGAATCTCCAGTATAGCATATCCCTGTATGAACCATTCTGTTTCCACATGAGGGAAAAGATAGGAAACCAGCACATCCGGGCGCATAAATCCATAATAGGAAAGAGAAAAAAAGTTGGTTCCCCCACCCAGCCCGGTGAAATCAGGAAAAAGATTACCTGTTGCATAGAAATATTTTCTCATGTAATCTGCGATAGTTACATGCTGGGAATACCAGTCTGTCTCAGATCCAAACCAGGAGCCGGAGGGAATCAGAAGCCAGATAAGAATGCTTCCGGCCGCCAAAAGGAGTAGCAGTGTCAGAGCATTTCTCCAGGTGAATTTTTGAGTTTTGTTACAGAAAATCATATTAGAGTCCTTCCTGTTGCTGCAAATGCAAATTGCAGTATATTTTAATCGTTAATAATAAACATATTGAAAGGTGTTTGTCAAGTCTGGGAAAATACTTGTTTTAAGAAACTGCTTGTGTTAAACTTTTCTGGTACATTGTTCGCCAAGGAGGTGAGTTGATGTGCCAGAGTATGTTTAATGAAAAGAGGATATTTTAATATATGTTAGATGTTTGTCTGGTAGGAACCGGAGGAATGATGCCCCTTCCCAGAAGGTGGCTTACAGCCTTAATGACACGGTATAATGGCAGCAGTCTTCTCATTGATTGCGGCGAAGGAACCCAGGTAGCGATTAAGGAAAAGGGGTGGAGCTTTAAGCCCATCGATATAATCTGTTTCACCCATTATCACGGGGATCACATCAGTGGACTTCCGGGACTCCTTCTTACAATGGGAAATGCCGAGCGCACGGAACCATTAACGCTTATTGGACCGAAGGGGTTAGAGAGAGTAGTGAATGCTCTTCGCGTAATTGCTCCTGAACTTCCATTTGAATTAAAATTTATTGAGATTAACGGACCGGAGCAGGTGTTTGAGCTTGACGGATACCGGATCACTGCTTTCAGGGTAAATCACAATGTGCTTTGTTATGGTTACTCCCTGGAGATTCTCCGTCAGGGTAAATTTTCCCCGGAGCGTGCCCGCGAGCAGGGAATTCCGCTGAAGTATTGGAATCCCCTTCAGAAGGGACAGATCATTGAAGCAGATGGTGTTACCTATACTCCGGATATGGTGCTTGGTCCGGCGCGAAAAGGTCTGAAGGTTACTTATACCACAGATACCCGTCCTACAGAGTCCATTCTGAAAAATGCGCCAGGTTCAGATCTGTTTATATGCGAGGGAATGTACGGTGAGGATGATAAGCTTGAGAAGGCAAAAGGGTATAAGCATATGACCTTCCGTGAGGCTGCAACTATTGCTAAGCAGGCCGAGGTAGGGGAATTATGGCTGACTCATTACAGTCCGTCTCTGATCCGTCCTGATGAGTACATGGACATGGTGCGGGAGATTTTCCCGAAGGCTTATCCGGGAAAAGATGGAAAAACAATGGAAATGAATTTTGAAGAGGATTAAAAAAATGAAAGATACATTAATTCTTGCAATAGAGAGTTCCTGCGATGAAACAGCAGCATCTGTTGTGAAAAATGGCAGAACTATATTATCAAATGTGATTTCTTCTCAGATTGCCCTTCATACCCTGTATGGAGGTGTTGTGCCTGAGATCGCATCACGTAAACATATTGAGAAAATCAATCAGGTAATCGAAGAGGCTCTTTCCGAGGCAGATGTGACACTGGATGACCTGGATGCAATCGGGGTTACTTACGGTCCGGGACTGGTAGGTGCGCTGCTTGTGGGAGTGGCCGAGGCTAAGGCAATCGCTTATGCGAAGAATCTTCCCCTTGTAGGTGTACATCATATTGAAGGCCATGTTTCTGCCAATTATATCGAGCATCCGGATCTGGAACCACCGTTCCTTTGCCTGATCGTGTCCGGCGGACATACCCATCTTGTGATCGTAAAGGATTACGGAGAGTTCGAGATATTAGGGCGTACCAGAGATGATGCAGCAGGTGAGGCTTTTGATAAGGTTGCCCGTGCTATAGGACTGGGGTATCCAGGCGGACCAAAGGTGGATAAGCTTGCCCGTGAGGGAAACCCGGATGCGATTGTTTTTCCAAAGGGAAAATTAGGAGACTGTCCTTATGATTTCAGCTTCAGCGGTGTAAAGTCTGCTGTACTGAATTATATTAATAATGCTCAGATGAAAGGAGAAGAGATCAACCGCGCCGATCTTGCGGCTTCCTTCCAGAAGTCAGTGGTAGATGTTCTTGTGGAGCATACTATGCTTGCTGCTGAGGATTACCATATGGATAAGATCGCTATTGCAGGTGGTGTTGCATCCAATGGAGCTTTAAGAGAAGCCATGACGAAGGCTTGTGAGAAAAGAGGCTATAGCTTTTATCGTCCGTCACCTATTTTCTGTACAGACAATGCGGCAATGATAGGTGTTGCTGCTTATTATGAATATATGAAGGGAACACGCCATGGATGGGATCTGAATGCAGTTCCCAATCTGAAGCTGGGAGAGAGATAATGGAACAGGGCAGATGTACGGCAATTGTTCTGGCAGCAGGTCAAGGCAAAAGAATGCACAGTAAGATACAGAAGCAGTTTCTGGAGATTGGAGGGAAACCGGTTCTGTATTATTCCCTACAGTGTTTTCAGGAAAATCCTTTGATCCGGGATATCATTCTGGTTACCGGAGAGGACATGATTTCCTATTGTGAAAAGGAAATCGTAGAGAAATATAAATTTACTAAGGTGAGCAGGGTGACTGCCGGTGGAAAAGAACGTTATGATTCTGTATATGCCGGACTATTGTGCTGTGAGAATACTGATTATGTGTATATTCATGATGGGGCAAGACCTTTTATTGCTGAAGATATGATCCAGAGAGGATATGAGGCTGTAAAGCGTACCGGTGCCTGTGTAATAGGGATGCCATCAAAGGATACCGTGAAGCTTGCAGATGCAGACGGCTATATTAAAGAGACTCCGGACAGAAGAATTGTATGGAATATTCAGACACCTCAGATATTTTCATATGCTCTGATTCGTGAAGCATATGAAAGTATACACAAAAAGGATATGACTGGCGTGACAGATGATGCAATGGTGGTGGAGCAGGAGACTGGCACCAGAATTCTGCTGGTGGAGGGATCTTACCGGAATATTAAGATAACCACCCCGGAGGATCTGGCTGTAGCAGAGGCGTTTTTGCAATATTGAATAAATTTTTGAAAAAAATAAAAAATCTTGTTGACACAAAAAGGTTTTGATGATAGAATACGTTTTGCACTGACAGAGAC
>CAKRVL010000027.1 GCA_934408705.1 uncultured Blautia sp.
GAACTGGCAGACGCCCGGGACTTAAAATCCCGTGGGTAGTGATACCCGTACCGGTTCGATTCCGGTCTGCGGCATGACTTGAAACCCTTGATTTTCAAGGGTTTTTTTGATGTCTGGATATATTTACACTCTTCTGGAACACCTCTTATTTACCCCCAAAAAAATTGACATAAATATAAATTGAAAATATATCAAAAATAGAGTATAATTATATCAAAGAAAAGATATGAAAGGAGACCGGAAATGATTATTAAACCATCAGCAGCATTGCGAAATGATTATGCCTTAATTTCAAATTTAGCGAAAGAGAGCAATGAGCCCATTTATATTACTAAAAATGGTGAGGGCGATATGGTTCTTATGAGCATTGAAGCATATGAAAAGCGTGAACAGTTACTTCAGTTACGTGCCAAGGTTCTGCAGGCTGAGCAGGAAAGAATAGATGGTGTCCCAACTATGAGTGTAGCAGAAGCACGAAAAAAATTAAGAGAGAGACTCAGTGAGCTGTAGGGTTGAGATTCTTCCATCAGCCTGGGAGGACTTAAAACAGATTGAAGATCATTATGCATTAAATTTTGACGTTGAAACAGCACTTAAAGTGAGTGACCATATTTTAGATACCATAGAGCGTCTGCAAGATTTTCCTGATTCGGGATCATACACACCAGATATCTGGTTAAATGGGCGTGGTTATAAAATGGTCATTTGCAAAAAGCATGTAGCTATATATAGGAAAATACATGAATGTGTCTACGTTTATCATATTGCTGATACACAAACGGATTACACCAAATTATTTAAATGATATGTGCGTGTAAAAAGTTATCATAGGAATGTAACACAGTATTCTGATAGAGGATAAGCTTGCTTAAAGCCTGTATGTCGTGGGAATGGAGGAAAAATTATGGATGCTAACATGAAAAAAAGAAATGAAATCTTAGCCAAAAACGTGATCAAAGGTCTTGAATCCCGTAATATGTCGGGATATTATGCAGCAGACCGGGAAGAAGCCGTAAAGAAAGCATTAGAGTTGATTCCGGAGGGGAGCAGCGTTGCTATGGGAGGCTGTACAACTGCTCATGAGATTGGTCTGATCAATGTTTTAGAAGAAGGTAATTATGATTATATTAACCGGGCAAAAATGACTCCAAGAGAAAGTCTTATGGCTGCGTATGATGCAGATGTATTTCTTTCCAGTGCAAATGCAATCACAAGTGACGGTATTATGGTTAATATTGATGGAAACTCCAATCGGGTATCATGTATTGCTCAGGGACCGAGAAAAGTTGTTTTTATTGTGGGAATGAACAAAGTATGTTCAGATCTTGACTCTGCGATGAAGCGTGCCAGAAATGTGGCAGCACCTGCAAATGCACAGCGATTTGAGGTGAAAACGCCATGTAAAGAGGCTGGTAAGTGTTTTGATTGTAAATCTCCGGATACAATCTGCTGTCAGTTCCTGATTACCAGATATTCCAGACATGAGGGAAGAATACATGTAATCCTTGTGAATGACAATCTTGGACTTTAAAATATTATTACAAAAATATAGACCAGGTACAGTTAACTAAAACTGTTACTCTGGTCTATGTTCTTGTGCTTATTTATCTGCACCGTAATATGGATCGCTTCCAAATCCCAGAATCAGTATAAAAATCGGCTGTAGGAAAATCAAACCGATTGCAAAGCCGGTGCCTCTTCCAAAAGCTCTGGCCAGCTTTACGCTATACATAATTCCGATGATTCCTGTGATGATCTTAATCAGAAAAACAATGATGAGAAGCATTACGTTATCGCCTGTGGCATTTGCATAATTCTGAATCCAGGATGCTATCAGTCCAAGGAGCAGAGTCATCCAAAAATATCCTGTCTGCCATGCAATTTTGTAAGAAATATAATCACCATATACTGGAATGATACTTTTCCATCCAGCCTCACCTGCTTTTGTAAAAATTCTCCAGTTTGCAATTACCTGCAGAATCCACCAGCAAAAGGCAAACATCATATAAATTCCACCTAATAACATGAGGCTGCTGATCGCAAGAAATCCCATACGCTAAATCTCCTTCCTATTTGTACATGATTAAATAAAAATACATCCTGGAGCAGATGAAATTTACTCCGGAAAAGTTCTTATATGATTATTAAAACACATTTTTTTGTGTCTGTCAAAGAAACGTTTTCATTGCCAAAAACAGGAAAAAAGATAGTGATATTCAGTAGTATTTGTCGAATTATGGCAGAAGTTGTCGAACGATTTTTGTTGCAAAATTCTGACATAAAACGTAGAATAATGACAGAAAGCGCAAGAAAATAAGATATTTTATCACTGCTTCAGACATAAAATCAGAACACCCAAGAGTTGCCAAATAAGACCAAGGCAGCTTTAGGAAAACGTTACCAAAGAACTATGATCTATAAGTACATATCAGGAGGAAATCGATAATGGAAATGACAACAAAGATGATGATGCTTCAGAACATTGAGAAAATGGTGATAGCACAGCAGAGAGTAAATGAAAATGATATTTATATCAGACAGGATAATGAAGATCTGAAATATCTGGAAAGCCGGTATGAGGATCTGAAATTATCTCATTCAGTGAAGCGTATAATTGATGACTATATTGCCTGCCTTCAGACCAGAGATGAGCGGTATGCAGACTTGTCTTATGCGGCAGGAGTCAGAGATACTATAAATCTGCTTCAAGGAATGGGAATGCTTATGGCAGTATAGGGCAGGAGGTCTGGTCTAGCCGGCTAGACCAGCATTTTCTCCAGGCATTCCACGATCAGTCTGACATTCTTTAGTGCACCTAAGGTATCTGCCTTTTGCTCCAGAGAATGGTTGCAGCCCTCAAAGATTCCACCTGTTTTATCAGGGAAATTTCTTGCCGCAGCGCGGATTTTGGATTCTGGCATATATGGATCTGCAGTTCCGGCAAAGAAAAGCCCATTGATATCGGACAGATAGCGGAGCGTAGAAGGAATGGGAGTAATGAGAAATTGATGGACTTTTCCTTTTAACTGCAGAGCTGTTTCCATCTGGCAGGCAATAGTAGTGCCAATGCTTTTGGAAATAAAAATAATATCATGGTATTCACTGAATGCTATGTTTTCGAGCTGGGGGAGAATTCTTTTTATTGCAAGTTTTATAATCGGTTCCAGTTCAGCAGGAGTGCGTCCATGGAAGGTATGGATGTCCTGGCCGTAGTCAAGCCGGATGACTTCGTACTCATGTTCAGCAGCCATTGCAGCAGTATAATAGAGAAGTGGTTTGCTGCATGTGTAGCCCACACCTGGAAAAATAATGGCAAGTTTTTTCATAGTGGTACCCCCTTAAACGGTCTTCTAATACTTATTTCATTATATGATATGGGTGTCAAAAGGTCTTTTGACACTCATTTGATACCCGGATTGTTACGCAGCTACGCAGCTCCCGCAATCCTCCAAATATTCGAAATCCGCTGATTTACTGCGTAAATCGCTACTTTCTCATATTTGGCGTGTCCCAAGTTCAAAAGCCTTATCGTGCAAGCACGAACAGCTTTTTGACCTTTTGACACTGGTATCATTATATACTCACGATAGGAAAATTGTAAAGAAATGGCGGAAAGAATTATAGTGAATTATGTGTGAAGATGTGTTAAAATTGATGATGATTTACTGAAATCAGAGATAATGAGGAGTGACATTATGAAGTTATTAATTGTGCGCCACGGCGATCCGGATTATGATATAGATTCCCTTACAGAGAAAGGCTGGAAAGAAGTGGAGTATCTTTCCCAGAAGCTATCTAAATTGGATATAAAGGCTTTTTATGTATCACCATTGGGAAGAGCGAAGGATACAGCTGCCCCTACATTGAAAAAGATGGGAAGAACTGCGGATGAGTGTGAATGGCTGAAAGAGTTTCCTTGTCAGATCTGGCGTCCGGATGTAACGGACCATAAGAAGATTACCTGGGACTGGCTGCCACAGGACTGGATGGCAGATGAGCGCTTTTTCCAGTATGACCACTGGTTTGAAAATGAGGTTATGCAGGAAGGTCATGTGAAAGAAGAATATGACCACGTAATTGGAGAATTTGACAAAGTTTTGGCAGCTCACGGATATGAGCGGGATGGTCATTACTATAAAGTAAATGAAGGAAATAATGATACGATTGTTTTCTTCTGCCATTTTGGGCTGGAATGCGTACTGCTCAGTCATTTGTTGAATGTATCTCCTATGGTGCTGTGGCATGGCTGCGTAGCGGCACCCTCTTCAGTGACAACCTTGACAACAGAAGAGCGCCGTCAGGGGATTGCATCTTTCCGTATGAGTTCCTTCGGCGATATTTCTCATCTTTATGCGAATAATGAGCCACCGGCATTTGCAGCAAGATTCTGTGAAACATATGGAAACAAGGACGAGAGACACGACTGATAGCTGAAAGAGAATAGATTTCGCATTCAGTTTCAAATTAGTTATTTTCATTTTATAAATTTTATAAAATTATTAGAATTTAGACAAATATCTCTCACATTTTAGAGGTATGATATATACATCTTAAGAGAAAGACCTCTTAAGAAAAACTCTTTCCTTTCCCTAAAAATGTATAAATAAACCACCGTCTGTTAGCAAGAACGCTGACCGGACGGTGGTTTTACGTTGTGGAGGTAATTATGCAATCATCATTTCAGTTGCAGGAGCTGCTTCGTTCCATTAACCGGAAGAGTTATCCTGCCTATAAATCCCTGAAAGGGGCATATCAGTTTAAGAAATATATTTTATCTATAGATCATGTGCAAGGGGATCCTTTCGCGTCACCTTCTCATATCAGTGTGAAGCTTTCCCATAAAGAAGCCGGATTTCCAGCGGAATATTATAAAGACAGCCTGACCAGGATCACCCTGGCAGATTTTCTTACTCGCCAGTTTGAGAAACAGATAAATCACTATACATTCCGCGCCAGGGGTTCTGGAAAAAGTGGTTTGATTTCCGTTACCAGATGTGGTCAGGAGGTACTGGAAAGAACTTCCTGCGAGATTACTGATCAGGGAATTATTGCCCGGTTTTTTGTAGGTTTTCCGGCAAATGGACGTACAATAAATGCAGGTGAACTGGAGAAAATTTTATTTGAATTTCTGCCGGTTTGTGTGGAAAAAGCTTTGATATTTCGGAATTTAAGTGGAAAAGATCTGGAAAATACCATTTACCTGGCAGAAGATCAGGCGTATATCAGGGAAGAGCTGCAGAAGCGCTCTCTTGTTGCATTCATAAATGATGGTGCAATTTTGCCAAGAGAAAGTGGTGTTTCTTCCAGGCCTATGAGAGGATGTGTAGCTTTTTCCTCTCCGGACAGTCTGCGAATAAGTATGGAGCTTCCCCATAAGGGGAAAATTACAGGAATGGGAATTCCAAGGGGAATCACGTTGATCGTAGGCGGTGGATATCATGGCAAATCTACTCTTCTGAATGCGCTGGAATTGGGTGTATATAATCATATCCAGGGTGATGGAAGAGAATATGTAATTACCGATTTTACAGCACAGAAGCTTCGCTCTGAAGATGGAAGGTTTGTGAAGGATGTAGATATTTCTCTTTTTATAAACGATCTTCCAAATAAGAAAAATACAAGCTGTTTTTCCACAGAAGATGCCAGCGGAAGCACTTCCCAGGCGGCTGGGATTGTGGAAGGAATGGAAGCCGGAAGTAAAGTTTTTCTGTTGGATGAGGATACTTCGGCGACTAACTTTATGGTGAGAGACGCTTTTATGCAGCGTGTGATCAGCCGGGAGAAGGAGCCTATTACTCCGTTTCTGGAACGGGCACGGGATATGTATGATAAGGCCGGAATATCCACGATTTTAGTTGCAGGAAGCTCTGGTGCTTTTTTCCATATTGCAGACACTGTGATCCAGATGGACAATTATATGCCGGTGGATATTACCATGAAGGCAAGAGAGCTTTGCAGGGATTATCCGTTGAATGATAATAAGGCAGCTGAATTTAAGCGTCCCAGGAGTCATCGTATCATGTCAAAAAATGCACTTTCCAAAGGCCCCAAAAAGGACTATTACGGCAATTATAAGGCTCAGGATAAGCCGGAAAGACTGAAGGTGAAGATTCATGGAAGGGATGGCTTTTCCATTGGAAAGCAGGAGGTGGATCTGCGTTATATCGAGCAGCTGATAGATAGTGAGCAGACACAGACACTTGGTGCATTGCTGAAATATGCGGTGGAAAAACTCATTGATGGAAAACGGTCACTGCCGGAAATCGTAGAATTTCTATGCAATAAACTGGAAAAAGAGGGCATGGCTTTTCTTGCAGAGGGATATACTTCCAGTGGGTATGCAATGCCAAGAAAACAGGAAATTTATGCGTGCTTTAATCGTTACAGAAGATGATAAGGTATGTAAAATATTTATCAGTAACTACTAATCATTTTTGTGAATAAAGTTCAAAGAAAACAGCATTTGCTGGTAGCTTTTTATAACCTTATACGTTATAATGGAACGGGTGAGAGAATTATCCCAGGCAGTGATGAACTGGGATAAAACAAAAATGAAAAATGGAGAAAGGTGGATATAGATTATGGAACGTCCAAACGCATGGCTCACATATTCAGACGCTGATATGCAGGATCTGGAGAGTGTAGCAAAGAAATACCGTCATTTCTTAGATGTAGGAAAGACAGAACGTGAATGTATCACACAGATTGTGAAAGAGGCTGAGGAAGCTGGCTATGTTTCCCTTGAAGATAAGGTAAAAAATGGCGAAGCTCTGAAGGCAGGAGATAAAGTGTACCAGGTTGGCATGAAGAAAGTGATTGCCATGTATCATATTGGAGAGGAAGATCTGGCAGAGGGAATGAATATTCTTTGCGCTCATATTGATTCTCCAAGACTGGATATCAAACAGAATCCTTTATATGAGGATACAGATCTGGCTTATCTTGACACCCATTATTATGGCGGTGTTAAGAAATATCAGTGGGTTGCCCATCCAATGGCTATGCATGGTGTGATCGTGAAGAAGGATGGCACAGTTGTAAATGTGACAGTTGGAGAGGATGAGGATGATCCGATCCTTTATATTACAGATCTTCTGGTTCATCTTGCCGGACAGCAGATGGCTAAGAAGGCTTCTGAGGTAATTGAGGGCGAGCAGCTTGATATCCTTATTGGAAGCCAGCCACTGAAGGATCTTCCGGATGAGAAGAAGAAAGAGGCTGTAAAGGAGAATGTTCTTCGCATTCTCAATGAGAAATATGGTGTAGAAGAGGAGGATTTCCTCTCTGCAGAGCTTGAGATCGTTCCGGCTGGAAAGGCTCGCGACTGTGGACTTGACCGCAGTATGATCGCAGGTTATGGACAGGATGACAGAGTATGCGCATATACGTCTCTTCTTGCTATGCTCGAGATGGAAGCACCGAAGCGTACCTGCTGCTGTATCCTTGTTGATAAAGAGGAGATTGGAAGTGTTGGAGCTACCGGTATGCAGTCTCATTTCTTTGAGAACAGCGTAGCAGATGTACTGGACGCAATGGGACAGTATTCTGATCTCAGACTGAGAAAAACTCTGAAGAATTCCAGCATGCTTTCATCTGATGTAAGTGCCGGTTATGATCCTACATTTGCAGAAGCATTTGAGAAAAAGAATTCTGCATATCTTGGAAGAGGTATCGTACTGAACAAGTTTACAGGTTCCCGCGGAAAAGGCGGTTCTAATGATGCCAATGCTGAGTATGTTGCAAGAGTTCGCAGAATCTTTGACGATCATAAGGTTCATTTCCAGACAGCAGAGCTTGGTAAGGTTGATGTAGGCGGCGGTGGAACAATCGCTTATATTGCTGCTCTTTATGGAATGGAAGTAATCGACAGTGGTGTTTCTGTTCTCAGTATGCATGCACCTTGGGAAGTTACCAGCAAGGCTGATGTTTATGAGGCTAAGAAGGCTTATAAGGCATTCCTTCTGGATGCGTAAACAGGTGTAGCAAGGTAAGCAAATAGCGAAGCGGACCTGGAATGTCCGCTTTATATCAGCGGGCAGACATTTTGTCTGCCCGTATTTTCGTAAAGGAGTATATATTATTATGTTAAAAAAACAGGCACCGGGAGAGACTATTCTGAAGGTTGGAGGGATGCTTCTTCTGTTTCTTGGGGTTCTGCTTGCCTTTGGAAGTGGAAATACTATTTCTCTGGTTTTGAAGGGCAGCAGTGATGGTGCTGTAGTAGAATATCTGAAGCAGAACAGCATGACGTATAGCCAGTTTGTGGCAAGCAATGTGATGGTTCTTGCGGCGGGAGTGATCTACCTGGCTGCTGGTGTTGTTGGTGTGAAGCAGGCGGGCAATGTGGAGAATGCCGGACTTTGCGTAGGAATGGGAGGACTTCTTATTGCAGAGGTTGTGGCAGAAGTGATTGTCACCGTGATCTTCGGTGATTTCGATCCGGCTTCTGTGATTCGAATGTTGATGTTCCCGGCTATTTATATGGTTGGCGCAGTGCTGAACTGGCAGGCGAAGAAAGCCAGAAAATAGTGTCAATCGTGTAAAAAATACCTACAAAAAAATATTTTAAAAAAATTTAAAAAAGGTGTTGACAAAATGACAGGTATCGTGTAGAATACTCATTGTTGTGAGGAACAAACACCTTACAAAAGCAAATGTGTGTTTAGCTCAGCTGGATAGAGCGTTTGGCTACGGACCAAAAGGCCGGGGGTTCGAATCCTCTAACACACGTAACTAAGAAGCGGAATCATTGAGAAATCAGTGGTTCCGTTTTTTTTATACAATAAGAAGTTCTATTTTGAAATTTCTTCATGTACAATACTCCAAGCTTGAAATAATTATATACAAATAACTGGATGTATTATAACGTAATTTAGTGAAAAATACCATAGATACCCAAGCAATATATACTAAAAAAATTTACGAAAATACGAAAATCAGTATAACAGAGAACTACTGAGAATTATTCTCAATACACCTTCTTTCTTTTTGTGCCGGAAAGCAGTATGATAAACAAAAGTTAGCATAGACTAACAAAAAGGAGACCGGTAACTTACAAGGGAGGAAAAGCGATGTTTCTTGAAATAAAGGGGTTAAAAAAAGGTTTTGGCTTCGGTGACAGCAGGACAGAGGTGCTCCGTGGAATTGATTTTTCAGTGGAAAAAGGAGAATTCTGTGTATTACTTGGACCTTCGGGCTCGGGAAAATCTACGCTTTTGAATATCATTGGCGGAATTGATGAACCGGATGAAGGTTATATTTCCATAGAAGGCGAAAAGACCGGGGATATGAAGGAGAAAGCGCTGACCCTTTACAGGCGAAAGCATCTGGGATATGTGTTTCAGATGTATAATCTGATTCCGAACTTAAATGTGAAGGAAAACATTGAAGTCGGGGCATATCTTAGCAATAAGGCGCTGGATATTGATGAGCTTCTTCATACGTTGGGGTTATATGAGCACAGGTATAAGCTGCCGAACCAGCTTTCCGGCGGTCAGCAGCAAAGGACAGCAATAGGGCGGGCAATTGTAAAAAATCCGGATATCCTTCTTTGCGATGAGCCCACAGGGGCTCTTGACTACAATACCTCTAAAGAGATTTTGAAGCTTATTGAGCAGGTAAATCAGAAGTATGGGAATACAGTGATTATGGTTACTCACAATGATGCTATCAAAAATATGGCAGACCGGGTAGTGAAGCTTCGTGACGGTCAGATCAGGAAAAACTATATTAATGAGTCCAGAGTGGCAGCAGCTGATCTGGACTGGTAAAGGTGGTGCATTATGAAAAATCCATTATGGAAACGTCTGCCAAGAGAGCTGAAAAGTGATTTTGGAAAGTATATTGTTATTTTTCTGTTTATGACGCTGACGATTGGATTTGTATCTGGTTTTCTGGTTGCGGATGATAGTATGCTGGCAGCTTACAATGAAAGCTTCGAAAAATACAATATTGAAGATGGAAATTTTACTCTTTCTTCGAAAGCTGACGAAAGTGATCTGAAAAATATAGAAAAAAAGGGAAAAGTACGAATTTGTGAAAACTTCTACCGGGACGAAGCTGTTGATTCGAATACTGACGGAACGGAAGAAGGAACCATGCGTATTTATGAAAACCGTACAGATATGGATCTTGTGTGCCTTATGGAAGGAAAAATTCCAGAGGCTAAAGATGAGATCGCGATTGATCGGATGTATGCTGATAATAATAGTCTGAAGGTAGGGGACAAGATCAGAATTGAAGGAATTGAGTTAGACATTACCGGTCTTGTGGCATTATCCGATTATAGCTGTCTGTTTTCAGATAACAATGATATGATGTTTGATTCAGTGAAATTTGGTGTTGCCATCATGACGGAGGATGGGGCAGAACGCTTCGGTACCACACACTTGGAATATCGTTACTCCTGGCAATACGAAAAGAAGCCGAAGAACGATACAGAAGCTAAAAATATGTCTGAGGATTTCATGAAGGTTGTTGTGAAATACGGAACTGTAACAGGTTTTATACCGGGCTATGCAAATCAGGCAATTCAATTTACAGGTGAGGATATGGGCAGTGATAAGGCTATGATAGAGGTGCTGCTGTATATTCTCATTATAATTATTGCATTTGTTTTTGCAGTTACAACTAATAATACAATTACAAAAGAAGCCTCTGTGATCGGAACACTCCGGGCTTCCGGTTATTCAAGAAGAGAACTGCTGAACCATTATATTTCCATGCCTGTAATTGTAACTATAGCTGCCTCAATTCTTGGAAATGTGTTGGGATATACTTATTTTAAAGATATATGTGCCGGGATGTATTATGGAAGCTACAGCCTGCCTACATATGAAACACGATGGAATGCCGATGCATTTATTCTGACAACACTGGTGCCGGTGGTGCTTATGCTGGGAATCAATCTGATCCTGATCTCACGAAAATTGCGGTTATCGCCTCTGAAATTTTTGCGCCATGATTTGTCTTCATCTACACGGAAAAAGGCAATGCGTCTTCCGGGCTTTAAATTTTTTAATCGTTTTCGCCTGCGTATTGTCCTGCAGAACAAATCAAGCTATCTCACACTGTTTGTTGGAATATTTTTTGCAAATGTGCTGTTGCTGTTTGGAATGATGATGAAGCCTCTACTGGATCATTACCAGGAAGAAACCGTAAAAAATATGATAGCACCCTACCAGTATATTCTTAATGTTCCGGAAGAACCGGAGGAGGATGAGAAATATACGATCATGGGAATGCTGCAGAAATTCCTGACTCCTTCTCTGAAAACCGGTGAAAAATCGGCAGAAAGCTTTTGTATGGAATCCATGAAAAATGTGGTGCCGGATAAAGACGGAGAATCTATTACAGTTTATGGGATTTCTGAAAACAGCGCATATGTAAGCGCTGCACTGCCTTCCGATGGAGTGCTTATTTCAGATGGATATTCTGAAAAATACAAGCTTGAGGAAGGCGATACCATTGTTTTGCGGGAAGCTTACGATGACAGAAAGTATGAATTCACTGTCAGTGGAATTTATGATTATCCTGGTGCTTTGACTGTATTTATGCCAATTACTTCTTTCAGGGAGATCTTTGGTAAGGATGAGAATTATTTCAACGGTTATTTTTCCAGAGAAAAAATAACGGATCTGGATGAAGATCTGATCGCTGCAATGATCACAGAAGATGATCTGACAAAGGTAAGCCGCCAGCTTGATGTGTCTATGGGTGAAATGTTCCAGCTGATCAATGTGTTCGCAGTAGTGCTTTTTGCTCTGTTGATTTATCTTCTGACCAAGCTGATCATTGAGAAAAATGCCACTGCCATTTCTATGGTAAAAATTCTGGGATATGTTGACAAAGAAATTATCAGCCTTTATGTTACTTCCACTACGTGGGTGGTCATTCTGTCTATTCTGGTAAGTCTGGCATTGTCTACCTGGACCATACATGGGATTTATGGCTATCTTATGTCTTCATTTTCCGGTTGGCTGACGTTATATCTGAAGCCGGCAGTTTATCCGGAAATGTTTGCAATGGGAATGGGAGCGTATGCGCTGGTTGCGCTGTTGCAGTTCAGAAGGATCAGGAAAATTCCTATGGATGTGGCATTGAAAAATGTGGAATAATAGGTTAATTCCCATTTTCGGGTTGAGATTTCAGGCTGTTTCGTATATACTTTTAATTAGTGCCGATGTAGTAATAAGCACCGGA
The DNA here is from genome assembly GCA_934408705.1 of uncultured Blautia sp. Lineage (GTDB taxonomy): Bacteria > Bacillota > Clostridia > Lachnospirales > Lachnospiraceae > Blautia_A. Next base: position 12,202 of record CAKRVL010000027.1, read on the forward strand.
CAGAAAGGTATTTTTTAGAAAGATATGAGGTGATAGGAACATGGATTATGCAAAAGAATCCTTAAAAATGCACTATGAGTTAAAAGGTAAGATCGAAGTTACTTCAAGAGCAAAGGTTGATTCCAAAGAAGCTTTAAGTCTTGCATATACCCCAGGTGTTGCACAGCCATGCCTTGAGATTCAGAAGGACGTTAACAAAAGCTATGAGCTGACTAGACGCTGGAATACAGTTGCTGTAGTGACTGATGGTACTGCAGTTCTTGGTCTTGGTGATATCGGCCCTGAGGCTGGTATGCCGGTTATGGAGGGGAAATGCGTTCTGTTTAAAGAGTTTGGCGATGTTGATGCTATTCCTCTTTGTGTACGCAGTAAAGATGTTGATGAAATCGTTCAGACCGTACGTCTTCTTGCAGGAAGCTTCGGCGGTGTTAACCTTGAGGATATTTCCGCACCAAGATGTTTCGAAATAGAGAAGAAACTGAAGGAGTGCTGTGACATTCCGATTTTCCATGATGATCAGCATGGTACAGCTGTCATCACCCTTGCAGGTGTGATCAATGCCCTGAAATTTGTTGGAAAGAAGATTGAGGACATTAAGATCGTTACTTCTGGAGCAGGAGCAGCCGGTATTGCCATTATCAAACTTCTTATTTCTATGGGACTTAAGAATGTTATTATGACAGACCGTAAAGGCGCTATCTATGAAGGCCGTGAGGGATTGAATCCGATTAAAGAAGAGATGGCGAAGATCACAAATGCCAACCATGAGAAAGGTACTTTAAGTGAAGTGATCAAGGGGGCAGATGTATTTATCGGTGTTTCTGCACCGGGAACGCTTACAGCAGATATGGTTCGTACTATGGCAAAGGATCCGATCATCTTTGCATGTGCCAATCCAACTCCTGAAATTTTCCCAGAAGAGGCGAAGGCAGCAGGAGCAGCTGTAGTTTCTACAGGCCGTTCTGATTATCCGAATCAGGTAAACAACGTTCTCTGCTTCCCAGGAATCTTCCGTGGAGCGTTAGATGTACGTGCATCTGATATTAACGATGAGATGAAGATCGCAGCAGCTTATGCAATTGCAGGTCTGGTAAGTGATGAAGAGCTGTGCGCAGATTATATCCTTCCGGCAGCATTCGATTCCAGAGTGAAGGATGCTGTTGCCAAGGCCACTGCAGAAGCGGCTGTTAAGAGCGGAGTAGCAAGGCTGTAACCGAATCAACTGCGAAGCAGTTATTATGAAAAAGGTGTTTCAACTTGGTTGTATTGACCGGTTGAAACACCTTTTAGCTCATTTATAGTCCTTTATATATTCGTTTGTTTGCCTCTCCGGAGTACAGCTTAAGCTGATGACCGATCCGGATTGCTTTAGAATCTGTGCCGTGTCCAATGAATGCCGTCTTCGCTACAGGTGTTCTCTTCTCTGCAAAATCAAGTATCAGCTGAGACATATCCGGCTGACAGTTATCTGCTTCCATTTTTGTAAAGGTTCCCAGCAGTATCCCATTTACCTTCTTAAAAACGCCCATCTGGCTAAGCTGGCTTAAATAAGTAACCATTTGTGGCATTTTTCCGCCAAAGGCTTCAAGAAGAAGGATTTTTTCCCTCATATCCGGCCAGTAAGGTGTGCCGGCCAGCTTTAATAGACAGCGAATGTTTCCTCCGACAACCATTCCTTCCATATGAGTTCCACGTATAAATTCACAAGGAAAATTATAAAGAGATGATGAACCGGTCAGTGTTGTCTCAAGAAAGTCCGTTATCTGGGACTGACTGTATGTCAGATTCCGTACCTGATATAGGACAGAGGATTTACCTGTCCGGGCATATATAGCATTTAAAATAGTTGTCAGGTCACTGTAACCCCAGAAATGTTTTTTACTATAGGCAATAGTCTGGAAGTCCAGATAAGGCAGAATCTCATTTGCCATATCGCCGCCTGAAACATCAAAGATATCCTCTATGGAATCGTCCTCATAAAACTTCATCAGTGCCCCTGCCCGCTCTCTGGCAGTTCCTGCCCGTCCATTCTCATCGCTGTAAAGATAAGGACTAAGTTCTGTTTCAAATCCGGATTTCTCAAAAATTTCTATTAATGTATTTATTGTATCTGTCTGCTCCGGTTTCAGTCCGTCAGAGCAACAGACAATTCCGATTTTACATCCCTGTTTCATAAAAATGGATCCTTTCTTCAGTGCTTTTTAAAGCACAGTCTGGTACAGCTGTTTTTTACATTATAAACAATAATCTGGCAGAATACCACTATTCTCTTCATATTCAGAAAGTCTTTTCGAAAAAAATAGCAAAAAATTTACAAAGAAATTATTGACAGCTTATTTAAATTAGATTATACTAATTCGCGTAAGCGAAACATAATAATAAATAGCTGTTTCTAAAGCATAAAAAGGAAGGATGATATGATGCCGTTATCGATGGTAAGCGAAGGAGAGCCGCAGGTGATCAAAAAAGTCGGCGGAAAAGAAGAAACCCGTAAATTTCTTGAAAATCTTGGATTTGTGCAGGGTGCTACTGTAACCGTTGTAAGTGAAATCAGCGGAAATATGATCGTGAATGTGAAGGATTCCCGAGTTGCCATTGGTAAAGATATGGCGAATCGGATCATGGTGTGAAAATCAAGGAGGAGTTTAATATTATGAAAACATTACGGCAAGTGGGCGTAGGTAAAACTGCCACTGTGAAAAGACTGCATGGTGAAGGACCTGTAAAGAGACGTATTATGGACATGGGGATTACAAAAGGCGTTTCTATTTATGTGCGTAAGGTGGCACCTCTTGGAGATCCCATTGAGGTAACTGTAAGAGATTATGAGCTGTCTCTGAGAAAAGCCGATGCAGAAATGATCGAAGTAGAGTAGCCTTGAATTGCATAATCCATAAAAGAAGTCAATTTTTTTTATATGAAAGTTAGCTTATTCTAATAAAAGAAACAAAATGCTAACAAAAGCAAGCATAGCAAAACAGTTGGTAGATATAAATGATTAATATGCGGCTGTTGAAAATGAAAAAATCTGGAAAGAAAGAGGAGGCATGAAAATGTCGATTAAGATTGCACTTGCAGGTAACCCGAACTGCGGCAAGACCACATTATTCAATGCACTGACCGGTTCAAACCAGTTTGTTGGTAACTGGCCTGGTGTAACAGTTGAGAAAAAAGAAGGAAAGTTAAAGGGACATAAGGATGTAACCATCATGGACCTTCCTGGTATTTATTCCCTTTCCCCATATACACTTGAGGAAGTGGTAGCCAGAAATTATCTGATCAATGAGATGCCAGATGCCATCATTAACATTGTGGATGGTACAAACCTTGAGCGTAACCTGTATCTGTCCACACAGATCATGGAGCTTGGCATTCCGGTGGTTATGGCCATCAATATGATGGATCTGGTCCAGAAATCCGGAAACAAAATACATATTGACAGATTAAGCAAAAAGCTGGGCTGTGAAGTGGTTGAGATTTCTGCTCTTAAAGGCACAGGAATTATGAAAGCTGCAGAGAGAGCTATCAGTGCGGCTCAGAGCAGGAAGAATAATGCACCGGTTCATGAATTCGCGCAGGATGTGGAGGATGCCATCAAAGCAGTTGAAAACAAGCTGACAGGAATCGTGGCAGAAGATCAGAAACGTTTCTTTGCGATTAAGCTTATTGAGAAAGATGACAAGATCGTAGAGCAGATGAAGAGCATTCCGGATGTATCCTATGAAGTAAAAGCACTGGAAGATAAATTCGATGATGATACAGAGAGTATTATCACAAATGAGCGTTATGTGTACATCTCTTCCATTATCGGACAGTGTTATACAAAATCCAATACAGGAAAGAAGCTTACAACCTCTGATAAGATTGACAGAGTTGTAACAAACAGATGGCTGGCGCTTCCGATTTTTGCAGTTGTTATGTGGGTTGTTTACTATGTATCTGTAAGTACAGTTGGTGATTTCGTAACAAGCTGGACAAACGATGTACTGTTTGGCGAGATCATCCCTCCGGCAATTGAGTCCGCTCTGGAAGCTGTAAATTGTGCTGCATGGCTGCAGGGACTGATCCTTGATGGTGTTGTTGCAGGTGTCGGTGCAGTACTTGGATTTGTGCCACAGATGCTGGTTTTATTCTTTTTCCTTGCATTTCTTGAGTCTTGCGGATATATGGCTCGAGTTGCCTTTATTATGGACAGAATTTTCCGTAAATTCGGTCTTTCCGGAAAATCCTTCATCCCAATGCTGATCGGTTCCGGATGCGGTGTTCCAGGTATTATGGCTTCCCGTACGATCGAAAATGACCGTGACCGTAAAATGACAATCATGACCACAACCTTTGTTCCTTGTGGTGCTAAGCTTCCGATCATTGCCATGATCGCAGGTGCATTCTTTAATAACAGTGGCTGGGTTGCTACAAGTGCTTATTTTGTTGGTATTGCTGCAATCATCTGCTCTGGTATCATTCTTAAGAAAACAAAGATGTTCGCAGGTGATCCTGCACCGTTTGTTATGGAGCTTCCTGCATATCACTGGCCAACAGCCGGTAATATTCTGAGAAGTATGTGGGAGAGAGGCTGGTCCTTCATTAAAAAAGCCGGTACTATCATCCTTCTTTCCACAATTGTTCTGTGGTTCCTTATGGGATTCGGCTGGGAAGGCGGTTCCTTCGGAATGGTAGAAGAGCTGAATAACAGTATTCTTGCAAAAATCGGAACAGCAGTTGCCTGGATCTTTGCTCCACTTGGCTGGACAAAAGCAGGAGAAGGCTGGAAGATGGCAGTTGCAGCTGTAACTGGTCTCATTGCAAAAGAGAATGTTGTTGCTACATTCGGTATGCTCTTCGGATTTGCTGAGGTTGCAGAGGATGGAGCTGAGATCTGGGGAAATCTTGCACAGGTTATGACTCCAATTGCAGCTTACGGATTCCTGGTATTCAACCTTCTGTGTGCTCCTTGCTTCGCAGCAATGGGGGCCATCAAGAGAGAGATGAATAATGCAAAATGGTTCTGGTTCGCAATCGGCTATCAGTGTGGTCTTGCATATGTGGTTTCACTTTGCATTTATCAGATTGGTACACTGCTTACAGGCGGCGGATTCGGAATCGGAACAGCAGTTGCATTTATTCTGGTTGCAGCATTTTTGTACCTGCTCTTCAGACCATATAAAGAAAGCAATAGCTTAAAGGTTAATACAAAGAGTATTGCTTAAACGAAGTTTCTGGTTAAATGGAACTTTTATAGTGGGTTCAGCCTGTATCTTTTAAAAGGATACAGGCTGGAATTTTTATATAAGGGGAAATAAAAGGATGGTGATGAATGATGAAAAAAGCAGTTGAAGAGAAGGGTTATGAGGATTATGAGGCGTATCAGAGAACCCAAATGCAGAAGGATATGATCCTGGAACGATTACGTTCCCAAGGCTGCAGAATCACCAGACAGCGTCAGCTGATCCTTGATATTATCCTGGAGGAAGAATGTTCCTGTTGTAAGGAGATATATTATAAGGTACAGGAAAAAGATCGTAATATTGGACCGGCCACAGTTTACAGAATGGTAAATATGTTAGAAAAAATCGGAGCAATCAGCCGTAAAAATATGTACAGAATCTCAGGCTGCGGAACCTGTTGCCAGGAGAACGGCTGTACAATAAGACTTAGCGATGATACCATCTGTAAGCTGCCTTTTGAGATCTGGAAAAAAGTTATGAAGGAAGGTCTCAAAAATATGGGATATATAGGAGAACAGGACATTGAAAGCATAGAAATGACGAAGGCAACTTATCAGGCCTGATCCTGTTTACGGAAAAGAGATTATATTGGATAGATAATTTTGTTATTGAGAGAGTTTCTCAATAAGGAAAAAATGCTGGAAATTGTTAAAATCCGGATATATAATACGAGAAATCAAGCAGATTTCAACATTGAATGAGATGGTTGTTTGATTTCAAATACATATAATATAGAGAATAATTTATGAGGAGGAATTTATCATGTCAAATTTTAAATGGGATAAGACAGGTCTTTTTGCAGCTGGTGTTTTATTTGGAACAGCAGGCATCAAGCTTCTTTCCAGTAAAGATGCAAAGAAGGTTTATACAGAGTGCACAGCAGCTGTTTTAAGAGCAAAGGACTGTGTAATGAAGACGGTTACAACTGTTCAGGAAAATGCAGGTGATATCTATGCAGATGCACAGCAGATCAACGAGGACAGAAAAGCAGCTGAGGAGCCGTTTGAGGATGAGGCAGCTGAAGGCGAGACAGAGTTTAAAGAGACTGATGAAGCTGAAGAAGCTGGGACAGAGGAAGCTGCTGAGTAATCTGGCAGCGTAATACATTACAAACATATTGGGGACTGCCGTTTTTGCGACAGTCCTCTTAATCGTTACTGTTCGTTCGAAAAGTTTTGCCAGATATTTTGGTTGAACAAACTTTACAGAAATCTCGAAGCGTGTGGCGCGAAGCGATTGCGGTGAACATAATGGACAGTAACTCTTGCTTTGAAGAAAAAGTAGGTGAACAAGTTGAAATTTACAATTAAACATGAGAAAAAAGGACGTATCAGAGTCCATCTTTTTCAGAAATATATGAATTTTACCCAGGCAGATACCCTTCAGTATTACCTGGAAAATCTGGATGGAGTAAAGAAGGCCCAGGTCTTTAACCGTACCAGTGATGCTCTTATTTACTACACCGGAGAGCGGAATGAACTGTTAAAGGCAATTCAGGAGTTTGGTTACAGCCGTGTCAGCGTACCGGCCCAGGTGCTGGAGAATTCCGGAAGAGAATTAAATGAGACTTATAAGGAGAAGCTGGTAAATAAAGTTATTTTCCATTACGGACGCAAGGTGCTTTTGCCATATCCATTGTCTGCAATCTATACCACTGCAATGTCTGTGAAATACATCTGGCTGGGAGTCAAGACACTCTGGAAACGTAAGATCGAGGTTCCGGTTCTGGATGCAACTGCAATCGGTGTTTCTATTTTCCGCGGCGATTTCTCCACAGCCGGTTCTGTTATGTTCCTGCTTGGAATCGGAGAACTGCTTGAGGAGTGGACCCATAAGAAATCTGTGGATGATCTGGCACGTACCATGTCTCTGAACACTGGTAAGGTATGGCTTCGCAGTGAAGGTACAGAGGTGCTGGTGGACGCAGACAAGATCCAGGCTGGTGACCTGGTTGTAGTACATATGGGAAATGTGATTCCATTTGACGGTTTGATCGCAGAGGGCGAGGCTATGGTAAACCAGGCTTCCCTGACTGGTGAATCTGTTCCTGTAAGAAAAGTGGAAGGAAATTCCGTATACGCAGGTACGGTTGTGGAAGAGGGCGAAGCTGTCATTACTGTAAAAGCAGTTGGTGGTTCCAGCCGTTATGAGAAAATCGCAGCCATGATCGAGGATACTGAGAAACTGAAATCCGGTCTTGAGAGCAAGGCCGAGCACCTGGCGGACAGACTGGTCCCATACACACTTGGCGGTACAGCACTTACCTATCTGCTTACCAGAAATGTAACCAAGGCTGTTTCCGTACTGATGGTTGACTTCTCCTGCGCCTTGAAGCTGGCAATGCCGGTTTCCGTACTTTCCGCTATCCGGGAGGCAGGAGAATACAAAATCACTGTGAAAGGCGGTAAATTCCTAGAGGCAGTTGCGGATGCCGATACGATCGTATTTGACAAGACTGGTACGCTTACCAAGGCAGAACCTACAGTAGCTGAGGTTGTCCCGTTTAATGGACTGAGTGAAGATGAACTGCTTCGAATTGCAGCCTGCTTGGAAGAACATTTTCCTCATTCCATGGCGAAAGCTGTTGTAGACGCAGCGAAGAAGAGAAAACTGGATCATGAGGAAATGCATTCTAAGGTAGAATATATTGTTGCTCATGGGATTTCCACAATGATTGAAGGGAAAAAAGCTATTATCGGAAGCTCTCATTTTGTATTTGAGGATGAGAAATGCACCATTCCGGAAGGAATGGAGGATGTGTTTGAGAGGCTTCCAAATGAGTATTCCCATCTGTATCTTGCTATCGAGGGTAAGCTGGCAGCGGTTATCTGTATTGAAGATCCTCTTCGAGAGGAAGCGCCTGCAGTTGTAAAAGCACTGAAAAAAGCCGGATTCAGCAAGGTGGTTATGATGACCGGAGACAGTGAGCGTACAGCCAGGGCTGTTGCAACCAGGGTTGGCGTTGACGAATATTATTCTGAAGTTCTTCCGGAAGATAAAGCAAGCTTTGTGGAAAAAGAGAAAGCAAAAGGACGCAAGGTTGTCATGCTTGGTGATGGAATTAACGATTCCCCGGCCCTTTCTGCAGCTGACGCAGGTATTGCAGTAAGCGAAGGCGCCGAGATTGCAAGAGAGATCGCAGACATCACTATCGGTGCGGATAATCTGGAAGGTATCGTAATTCTGAAGCATATCAGTGACGCGCTGATGAAGCGTATCCACAATAATTACAGAACAATCGTAGGATTTAACACTGGCCTGATCCTGCTGGGCGTTTCCGGAATCCTGCAGCCGACTACCTCCGCGCTGCTTCATAATACTTCTACACTATTGATCGGTATGAATAGTATGAAGAATCTGGTGAGTACTGAGGAAATCTAAATGGATGTGGTCTGCACCCGGGTATTGTAAAAAATCGGGTGCAGATTGCGGGAATGATTTTTCAAACACGCTCTGCGGTGATCATGTAACTTTATATCAGAGAGTTAATGAGACTGTTTTTCATTAGCTCTCTTTTTTTGTTTTGTACTTGACAGAAATAAAGAATTAGTGTAAACTAACACCATAAAAGTTAGCGTTACCTAACCGAAGCATAGATCTATAAAATGATATATAATCAGTGCCTTTTGCGTAAGATAAAAATGCAAAGGACTGTAGCAACTAAAATATATTTCAGAAGTGTGGCGTTACTGTGAAGGTTGTAAACAGTAAACGGAAAGCTTCTAATTTTTTTAACAAAGGGTTAGAAAAGACTAACGAAAATAGAAAGAAAACATTGCCAGGAAGCTGGGAGTTTTCTTCATTTTCAGAAGCTTCAGGAAACCCGGAAAGGACAATTTACATGAGTATTGTAATCATCGGCGGAAATGAGAGAATGGTATGTCAGTATACCGATATCTGCAAAGATTATGGATATAAGGCGAAGGTTTTTCCAAAAGAGAACGGCGCCATCCGGAAAAAAATCGGATGTCCGGATCTGATGGTGCTTTTTACCAATACAGTTTCCCATAAAATGGTCATCAGTGCATCCCAGGAAGCAAAGAAAAACAATATTCCAGTAGCGCGCATCCATACCAGCAGCGCAAGCGCTTTAAAGTGTGCGCTGGATGAGCATGCGGTGATGGCATAAAAAAGATGAGGAGTTTATCATGATCGAGAAATGTCTCATTGAGCACTGTGCACCAACCCTGGCTTCACTGAAAGCAGCCAATCTTTTTAATGCCTGCTGTGAAGAGGGAGAAAATATTGAACTTCAGATTTCCATGTGGAATCAGCTGATGAATCCAAAGGGTGTGAAGCTGCTGGCACTTCGCAGCCGTGGTAACCGTTCGCTGGTTTATGTATACCGGGAAAAACAGCTGGCACAGAATCTGAATCGTCCTGGAGTCGCCCGGTTTCTGGAAAAATGTGGATATGAAAATACAGAACCAGAACAGTGCCTGGCGTTACTGAAGAAGCGCTTTGAGGCATCAGAAGATTTTCCACATGAGATTGGGATTTTTCTTGATTATCCACTTGGGGACGTAATTGGTTTTATCCAGAATGGCGGACAGAATTATAAATGTTCCGGCTGCTGGAAAGTATATTGTAATGAATGTGAAGCATTGAAAATGTTTCAGAAGTACCATAAATGCAGGGAAGTTTACCGGAATTTATGGGCAAAAGGCAGGAGTGTTCTGCAGCTGACAGTGGCTGCCTGACATACAAGGAAAGTCCACTATGGGTGACAGCCAAAAAGCGATAAGGGTCACGGAAAAGCTGACTTTCGTTATTAAAGTGCCAGATGTGGAGGATAAAACATAAATGATCTCGCAGGCTGGCAATAAAATTATAAAAGAAAGAGGTTAAGTGAAGTTATGAGTAAAGTAGCAGTTGTATATTGGAGCGGAACTGGTAATACAGAGGAAATGGCAAATAAAGTAGCAGAGGGTGCAAAAGCTGCTGGTGCTGAAGTAGAAGTGATCAGCGCTGACGATTTTGACGGAACAGATATCAGCGGTTTTGATGGTGTAGCTTTCGGATGCCCTGCAATGGGAGATGAGGAGCTTGAGGATTCCGTATTCCAGCCGGTATTCGAAGCATGTGAGCCAAAGCTTGCAGGCAAAAAAGTAGCGCTCTTCGGTTCCTACGGATGGGGAGACGGCGACTGGATGCGCAGTTGGGAAGAGAAATGCCAGAACGACGGCGTTGCACTTGCTGTTGACAGTGTAATCTGCAACGAAGAGCCAGATGATGAGGCTCAGGCAGCCTGCATTGAGCTTGGAAAAGCTATCTGCTGAACTGGAATACTTTAAAAATATAACAATAATGACATATATAGCCTTTGCTGGTGCACATAAGTGTATTGGCAGAGGCTATTTTGATGTTAAAACAGAAAAACAGAATAGCAGTAAATAAATTGACCGAAATTCTGTCAGGGAGTATAATTGTGCCACAGAACTTAAACAGAAAAAATCCCCATAAAATCCAAAGTTTTCCATTCTGTTCAAAGTCTTTTGAATAAGGTAAAATGAAGATAACAAAGTGGGAATACTGTGCAAATATCACGCAAAGGAGAACATAAAATGGCAGTTACAGAGAAAAAATATCAGCTTGGAACAGCTGAAAACCAGGAATTTCTGCAGGGTGTAAGAGATGGCTTATTAAGCTTCGGACATCAGTTTCCGTCACCGGGAGGAAGCTCCTATTATCTGGGAGATGATGGAACTCCATGGAAAGACCGTAACCGTGAGACCTGGATCACAAGCCGTATGACACACGTTTACAGCATTGGTTCCATGCTGGGACATGAGGGAAGTGAGGCGCTGGCTGACGCAGCTCTTAAGGGACTTAGAGGTGAGCTTCACGATGACAAAAATGGCGGATGGTATGCAGGTCTTACAAAGGACGATGAGATCGTGCCAACCAAGCAGTGCTATGCTCATGCATTTGTAATCCTGGCAGCTTCATCAGGTGTGCTGGCAGGAAGAGATGGGGCAGCAGAGCTTCTTAAGGATGCTCTGGCACTCTATGATCTGAGATTCTGGAATGAAGAAGAGGGACTTTCCTGTGACACCTGGAATACAGAGTTTACAGAGCTTGATCCATACCGTGGACTGAATGCAAATATGCACACTGTTGAAGCTTTTCTTGCTGCGGCAGATGTGACCGGGGATGAGAAGTATCGCGTTCGTGCCGGAAGGATCATCGATCATGTGCTTGTGTGGGCGAAGGACAATAACTGGCGCATTCCTGAGCATTTTTCCAGTGACTGGGTGCCTGATCTGGAATGCAATAAGGATCGCCCGGATGACCAGTTCAAGCCATATGGTGCAACTCCGGGACATGGAATCGAGTGGGCAAGACTGATCACACAGTGGGCTCTTTCTACATATAAAGCGGATAAGGCTGGTGCAGCATCATATATTGATGCAGCAGAGAATCTGTACAACCGCGCAGTAGCTGATGCATGGAATGCAGACGGTGCACCTGGAATCTGCTACACCACAGACTGGAATGGCAGGCCGGTAGTACATGATAGAATGCACTGGACTCTTGCAGAGGCAATCAATACCTCCGCTGTACTGTCAAATGTAACGGACAATGAGAAATATGCAGCTGATTATGCTGAGTTTATGAAATATCTGGATGAGAAGGTTCTGGATCATGTGCATGGTTCCTGGTTCCATCAGCTGGATAGGGAAAATAATCTTCTGGAAACCGTGTGGCCGGGGAAATCAGATATTTATCATGCATTGCAGGCGACATTGATTCCATATTATGATCCAAGCTTGTCTATTGCGGTTGCGGTGAAGAAGGTTACAGATCACTAATTTTTTTATAAATAGTTTGTTTTTTAGAGAAATATTAAAAATAAATAAAATATAGAAAAAATATTGTAATAAATAGAAGAATATGTTAGACTGTTACCAAAGCATATTTCTACTAATTCCAGATACGCTTGTATCATCTGATATTCTTAAATCATTTCAGAAATCTATGCTTTTAAATTCAATTATTTTTAAGAGCGGGAGATAACTGAAATGTAAGAAAATATATTCAGAGTCTCCCGAGAACGGAGGTATGAATATGGTGAATGAAAACAGTAAAAATGTATGGGAAAAAGACTTAAGGCAAGAAAATGGTTATGTACCTACAGCAAATCGGAAGTACAAGGACACTATTTTTAGGTTATTGTTTTCTGATAAGAAAAATTTATTATCGTTGTATAATGCCTTAAATGAAAAATCCTATGAAAATCCAGATGAATTGGAAATTGTAACCTTAGAGAGTGCAATATATATGGGAATGAAGAATGATCTGGCGTTTGTTTTGGATCTTAATTTGTTTCTTTTTGAACATCAGTCTACGTATAACCCTAATATTCCATTGCGGGATTTATTGTACATAGCGAGCGAATATCATAAGTTAGTTGATTCGAAATCTTTATATTCATCTAAATTGTTGAAAATCCCAGCACCAAGATTTGTTGTGTTTTATAATGGAATACGAGAAATCGGAGAGTATATGGAGCATCGCTTGTCGGAAGCGTATGAGAATCTTATAGGGGAACCTGCGCTGGAACTAAAAGTAATGGTATTCAATATAAATGATGGATGTAATCAAAAACTGATGGAACAGTGCCAGATATTGAAAGAATATTCACAGTATGTTGCCAGAGTTAGAAAATACAGTAAATTTTTGAACTTAGATGATGCTGTAAGGAGAGCTGTTGATGAGTGTATTTCGGAAGGAATTTTAACAGAATTTCTTGCCAAGAATCGTGCGGAGGTAATTAGAATGAGTATATTTGAATATGATAAAGAGGTTGAAGAGCGAAAATTGCGGGAAGCAGAATTTGAATATGGTAAGTCAGAAGGCGAAAAAGCTCAGTCCATAATTTTTGTTAAACGCATGCTGGAGGCCGGAGAACCGATTGAAAAGATTCAGAAGTACACAGGGTGGGCGGTTGAGGACATCCAAAAACTATGTACGGATAAATGATTTTTAGGACAATAGGCGGGAATCCTCGGCAATTCAATTATCGAGATGAAAGCGCAGGATTGTGCATATCTGCTCATTATACTATACTATATGTATGAAAGAAAATCTAATACATTACAGGACTTGTGTATGTAATATCAACTACCATATGGTATGGTCGGTGAAATACAGACAGAAGATATTAAACCAAGAAATTGAGGAATACCTGCAGGAACTGGTACAGCAGATTGTTGAGGATAAGGGTTTTACCGTTCATGAGCAAGTAGCGAAGCGGACCTGGAATATCCGCTTGGCTGCCCTGCTCTGCAATTAACAGACTGATAATATTTTAACGAAATGAGCCGATCAACGTTTTCACGGTAAACTTCATTCATCCCACCCGTCGTATAAACGGATATTCACCTGAATATTTCTTACCACATCTCCATCCTCCAGATCCATATCATCAGGATCTGTGATCGGTGGAAGCTCCGGAACTTCTTCTGTGAGTTCCACAGAAATCCAGTCAAATGCGGCTGCATTTGCATTTTCGATGGCTTCATCAAGAGTGTCGCCCTCGCCAAAGCAGTCCTCTAAATCAGGGAAAGTTCCCCTGTAACGACCATCTTCGGTTTTCTTAAAAACTGCAGGATATATAAATTTCATGATAAACCTCCCGAAAAATTTACTATGTTTTTTTTAGTCATTTCCAGAAATATTATAAGCGTTTAAGTGTAGAAATACAAGACGGGAACGAGAATAAACAGGATTGTCAAACGCAGGTGGAAATGATATTCTTACAACAGGAAAAAATGTGTCTGATGGAGGTGGGGATTTGGAATTTCAGCATGAATTGATCATACCAAACGAAGGTCTTCCTTTTAAGATTTTTTTGTTTGAAGGAGGACAGGGTAATTATGAAAGGGAGAAGCACTGGCATACATCCATTGAGATTTTTGCAGTGCTAAAGGGAAGGCTTTCTTTTTTTCTGAATGAGGAAAAATATCCTTTGGAAGCAGGGGAGCTGATCATTATTAACTCCAATGAGATTCATTCCATTCATGCACCGCAGATAAATGAAACGGTAGTTCTGCAGATCCCATTGAAACAGTTTGAAAAATATTTTACGGCGCAGCGTTTTATCCGATTTGCAAGTGCGGCTCGTGTGGCAAGGGATAAGAATTCCAAGGCTCCGGATAACCGGAAGCTGGCATTTTTTATAGAAGAGCTTTATAAGGTATACCGGGTAAAAGAAGAGGGCTGGGAATACAGAACCATGGCATTGTACTACAATATTTTGTATCTGTTGATAAAGGATTACCGTGAGACAGAGGCTGCACAGGAAGAAATCCAGGACAGCCGTCGCCTGGATGCATTGTCAAAAATTACCACCTATATGAGAGAGCATTATACAGAAGAGCTGAAGCTTTCTGATATGGCAACACTTTTTGGATATTCAGATGCGTATTTGTCGCGAATGTTCAAAAAATATGCAAAAATCAATTTTAAAGCATATTTACAGGAAATCCGAATGTCGTATGCCTATCGGGAGCTGATAAATACGGAGCATACCATCAGTCAGATTGCATTGGATAATGGTTTTGCCAGCAGCAGAGCTTTTTCCAGGGAATTTCAGAAGAAGTACGGTCAGCTCCCAAGTGATCTGCGGCAGATAGTAAAATGTCAAAAAAGTGCTATGGATTAGACAAGAAAAAAGTCGTAAAGCATACCAGAATATGGTATGCTTTTTTCATGCAAAAAAGAGTTCGTTTCGCTTGAGCAAGCAAAAAGGAGGTTAAACGTGAAGATTCAGAAAGTGACAGATCCGGCATTCCGTAAATACGGACAGGTGCTGGAGGGATACGACTTTACAGGCCTTATTAAAGAAATGAAGCACACGCCGGTTCCGGAGGACGTAATTTATGTTCCATCTGTTGAGGAGCTGGAAGCACTGGATGTTATGAAAGACCTGCAGAATAAGGGATACGGTGGTCTGCCGATCCAGATCGGATATTGTAATGGTCATAACAAGAAATTAAACGCATTAGAATACCATCGTAATTCTGAGATCAATGTGGCTGTTACAGATCTTGTCCTTCTTATTGGACATCAGCAGGACATAGAACCGGATCATACCTATGACACAGCCAGAGTTGAAGCATTTCTGGTACCGGCTGGAACCGGAATTGAGGTGTATGCAACCACACTTCACTATGCACCGTGCCATGTAAATGAGAGTGGTTTCCAGTGTGTGGTAGTTCTTCCTAAGGGAACTAATACAGAGCTTACTTTCCAGACAGAGAAGACTGGTGAGGACAGCCTGATGACAGCTAAGAATAAATGGCTGATCGCACATGAGGATGCGAAGATCGAAGGTGCATTTAACGGACTTAAGGGTGAGAATATCACAATCGACTGAGTTAGATAATAAGAAAATTTAAATAAGAAAATAAAAAATGGAGGAATACATATTATGAACAATATACCAGTAGTAAAACTTGGATTGATCGCAGTAAGCCGTGACTGTTTCCCGATTCAGCTTTCTGAGAAGAGACGGGCAGCCATCATGGATGCTTACAAGGGTGAGCTTTATGAATGTCCTGTAACTGTTGAGAATGAGAAGGACATGGAGAAGGCTCTTGAGGATGTAAATAAGGCAGAATGTAATGCACTTGTTGTTTTCCTTGGCAACTTCGGACCGGAGACTCCTGAGACACTGATCGCAGAGAGATTTGACGGACCTTGTATGTATGTGGCAGCTGCTGAGGGTGATGGAGACATGATCAATGGCAGAGGTGATGCTTACTGTGGTATGCTGAACTGCTCCTACAACTTAAAGATGCGTCATCTTCAGGCATATATTCCGGAATATCCTGTAGGAAGAGCAGATGACATCGCTAAGATGATCGCTGATTTCGTACCGGTTGCCCGTGCAGTTATCGGTGTTCGTAATCTGAAGATCATTACCTTCGGACCACGTCCACAGGACTTCTTCGCTTGTAATGCACCAATCAAAGGACTCTATGAGCTGGGCGTTGAGATTGAAGAGAACTCTGAGCTTGACCTTCTGGTTGCATACAAAGAGCATGAGAACGACCCTCGTATCCCGGAAGTTTGTGCAGATATGGCGAAGGAGATGGGCGAAGGCAAATATTATGAAGATCTTAATGTTAAGATGGCACAGTTCGAGCTTACTCTTCTTGACTGGGCCAAGGCTCACAAGGGAGCAAGAAAATACGTTGCATTTGCTGATAAATGCTGGCCTGCATTCCCGTCACAGTTTGGTTTCGAGCCATGCTATGTAAACAGCCGTCTTGCTGCAAGAGGAATTCCGGTATCCTGTGAGGTTGATATTTACGGAGCACTCAGTGAGTATATCGGACTTTGTATTTCCAATGATGCTGTTACACTGCTTGATATCAATAACTCTGTTCCGCAGTATATCTATGATGAGGATATCAAGGGCAAATATGACTACAAGCTTACAGATACATTCATGGGCTTCCATTGCGGAAATACTCCGGCATGCAAGATGTGCGAGTCCAGAGCTGTTAAATATCA